>NZ_CADDZX010000004.1:0-159261 GCF_902813205.1 Bartonella capreoli | reverse complement strand
GAACGGAAAACGTTCTTGTGGGTGGAGACCTATTAACAATAAATCAGCATGATCTTAATGCAGTTTGGAAAGACAAATTGCAAAATCCTATTCCCTAACCTGATTTTTTCATCCCCAACCTTAAAAATAGCAATAAAATCAATAGGTTACATGGACAAAAAAAGAACTGGTGGGCGTGACAGGGATTGAACCTGTGACCCCTACGATGTCAACGTAGTGCTCTCCCGCTGAGCTACACGCCCATTCAATAATGGTGTATACGCGCATACTGCATATAGAATTATAAACGTCAATGTCTGATTTAATTTTTTATTTGGTTAAATGCAGATAATTTACAGAAAATGTTCTGTTAAGCAGCTATAAGTATTTTTTCAACTTCGCTAACTAATTCACGTAAATGAAACGGTTTAGAGAGCACTTTAGCATCGGGAATGGTATCACTATTTGAATTTAAAGCAACTGCTGCAAAACCTGTAATGAACATAACTCGTAAATCAGGATCAATTTCAGTGGCACGTCGTGCTAACTCAATTCCATCCATTTCTGGCATCACAATATCAGTGAGTAGAAGAGAAAATGGCTCTTCTTGTAGACGTTTATATGCACTAGCACCATTATCAAAGTCGATGACTTCATAACCTGCACGTTCTAGTGCTTTTACTAGAAAGCGACGCATATCATTATCATCTTCCGCGAGCAAGATTCGTTTCATGATTATGTCCAATTGCTCCATTTATCAGTTTTTCGCTATACTGGTGTATACGATATAAAGTATTTATAAAAAAGCGGTAAAATGTTTTATAATTAGAATGAATAGCAAAATGGTTAACTCTTTCATATTTGTCAAGGATACATAATGTTGTTCTTAGTTAAAATATATATGACATTGGAAGAAGATCAGGCATTTTGTATATTTTGAGTTTTCTTAGTTGCGTGTTTTGTTTTTAAATTTTTCTCATTTTGGGCATATTTAGTTTTAAAGTTTTACAGATATATTGGTTTTAGAGATCGTTAATACTAATAAATCAGAGAGTTAGTATATTAATTTTCTACTTTAAAACGTCATATATAAAAACAATATTTGAGCTGTCAGTATTACCTGTTTTTAGTAATGTGAATTGTAAGATATGTAAGTTTAATCCCAATTTTTCCTCACCGAATTTTAATTATTCAAAGAGAAAAAAATAGGAGAAGATAGGTAAAAACTTTTTTACTGAAATTCTTAAATCAATGCAAAAAGCTATATTTTCCTTATCACATAGCGTTAAAACCAAGAAAGAACTTAATATTAAATTGTGATAGTGAGGAAGAAATAAGAAACAGTTATCCTTATTTTTGCTCTCTTTTATGAATTAAAATACAAAAGAGTTGAAATGGAAAAGATTGATTACCAAATAAATATTACAATCGCCATGATGGGATTGTTGGTTTGTAAGAATGTCTGCCATTTGGAGACTTTATAAATTAATTATAGTCGCTCTAAAGGAGGGCAATTATGCGTCAAGTAGATTTTTCACCATTCTATCGTTCAACAGTAGGTTTTGATCATCTTTTAAACTGGTTTGATTCCAGAACACAACCGGATGATGTTTCTTCTTATCCACCATATAATATTGAGCGTTTAAGTGAGGACTCTTATCGGATTTCTATGGCTGTTGCTGGTTTTTCTTTAAATGAAATCGATATTGAAACGCATTGCAACCAGTTAACTATTAAAGGTGAGAAAATACCTGAAAATAATAATGAAGGGCGAGAATTCCTTTATCGAGGAATTGCTTCGCGTGCTTTTGAAAGGCGTTTTCATTTAGCTGATCATGTTAAGGTCATAGGAGCAGAATTAAGAGATGGTCTTCTTCATATCCAGCTTAAAAGAGAGATGCCGGCTGAATTAAAACCCAAGAAGATAGTTGTACAACAAGCGTCGCCATCTGTTGCTAAAAGTAGCAATGGTCATAATATACATAAAGCGAGTTTAGAAATTGAAACAACGGAATAGATTATAATTTTTAAAGATACTCAAAAACGCGAGGCAAAAGTTTCGCGTTTTTTATTTTCTGCTGGTAAAAAAGTTATTTAATTAAAAGTGTTTGTTGCGTAAATAATGATTGTGAATAATAGCATTATTTACAATAATACAAGATAATAGAGATGGATTAAATGTAGCTAAAGGCAGGATGATTTCTGTAGATCAATTAGTAACTGTGATAAATATTATAACTTACTTCCTAATAGCTATTTATATGAGCAACGATTTTTTGATAGTTCAATAGAATGTTTGATAAGGCAGCAAGATATTAGATTAGAGTAAGCGCGTTTATTATATATACTAAAGTAGGTATCAAAACGATTATTCTGATTTGAAAAAATGTATATTTCTTACTTTTTATAAGTAGAGCAATAAAAAATGGTCGGAGCGGCGGGATTCGAACCCACGACCCCTTGACCCCCAGTCAAGTGCGCTACCAGGCTGCGCTACGCTCCGAACTGTCCAAAACGACTAAACGACTGTCTCTTTAAAGGCAAGAGAAAAAATAAACAGAGTAAAATCTAATGAAACGCCTTTTTTCTGCTTTGAGAAAAAGCTTAAAAAAGTAAAAATGAGATTTTGGTACTTCATCTCGGAGTAGATTTGAAATAAGAAAACAAAGCTCAAGTTTACAGAAATGGTTAAACGTTCCAATTTGTGTCTTGTTATTTTGTTTTAATGTATCAAAAAATGAAATTATTGTAGATAAAGTCATTGAAAATACTTGTTTGGTAAGGGAAAAGTGAACGATGGGTCGTTCGGTAATAAGTTTAACAGAAGCTGCAATAGATCGCATTAAAGATATTATGAAAACAAAAAATGCATGTGGTATTCTTATTGGCATCAAAAAAGGTGGCTGTGCGGGAATGGAATATACAATTACTCTCGCAAAAGAAGAAATGCACGATGCAGATGTTGTTGAAATTGATGGTGCTCGCGTTTTTATTGCGCGCGATGCAATATTGTTTTTATTAGGAACACAGGTAGATTATGAAGTAACCACACTTCGTTCTGGTTTTATATTCAACAATCCCAATCAAATTTCAGCATGTGGGTGCGGTGAATCAGTAGAGATTCGTCCTGCTTCACAAAATAAATTGAATGAAATATATGAAACTCATTGAGTTTTTAGTAAAGTAGGGGGGCCGTTAATTTATTTTCTTATTGTGTATTTTTAGCTTCATTCCAAAGAGCTTCCATTTCTTTTAAAGATACATCAATCAATTTTTTTGACTGATTTGATAGACTTTCTTCAATATAGGTGAAGCGATTTCTAAATTTTATATTTGTTTTTTTTAATGCCTTTTGGGGATCAATATTCAAATGGCGTGCAAGATTAAGTATGGCAAAATAAAGATCACCAAATTCAGCTTCTATTTCTAAAGCTTTATCAGCGTTAATTGCTTCTTTAAGTTCATTGATTTCTTCTTTTATTTTTTTGAAGACTTTATCTTTCTCATACCAATCAAAGCCTACTTTAGCAGCCGTATTTTGTAAAGCGAGTGCTTCTCGATCTGCTGGTTGAGTTTGCTTTACTTGTGCAAGATAGCCTGTTGGTGTATCGTCTGGTAAACCTGCCTCTTTGAGCCGTTGTTTCCGTTCAGCTTTTTCTATTTTTTTAATATGTTCCCATGTATCCTCTGGGAAATCTAAGTTTCTTTGTTCTGCATTTCCAAAAACATGAGGATGGCGGCGAATTATTTTTGCAGTAATAGCATAAACAACATCACCAAAAGAAAAGCTACCTTCCTCCTTAGCAATCGCAGCATAATAGACTATCTGTAAGAGAAGATCGCCCAATTCATCACAAAGATCTATTCGGTTACCTCGCTCAATGGCATCAATAACTTCATAAACTTCTTCGATCGTATAAGGTATGATAGATTCAAAAGTTTGTTTTATATCCCAAGCACAACCACTATCACGATTTCGTAACATCGTAATAATTGTAATAAGGTCATTAATATCTTTTGATGCTAACACTGCTGTCTCTTTTGTGAGGATGATATGGGCACATTATTCACCCCAGCGTCTATGAAACCACATCCATTGTCCGGGATATTCACGCACCCAAGTTTCAACAATATCATTTAATTTTTGCACAGAGGCATTTATGTCAATTTCATTTTTGTCATCAAGTGGAAGTTCCATACGCTCATATAACTCCAAACGATAACGGCCTCCAGCTAATCGGATACAACGTGCTGGATAAATATCACAATTGTATTGCCGGGCAAGTTTTATAATTAAGGGATTAGTTTTAAGTGGCCGATTAAAAAATGTACTAGGAATGCCTCGGCGAAATTTTTGATCAACAAGCATACCAACATTTTCATTTTTTGCTAATTTTTCTGCTAATGCCCAAGTTACATGTGCTGCAGATGGTAAAAGATGCCCCATAGAATTTTGTCGAGCTTTCAAAACTCGATCTGCAATGTAAGGGTTGTTGGGTGGTCTAAATAACACTGTAACATTAAGATCAAAGCTTTGTGCACATATAGGAAGAAGCTCAAAGTTTCCGGTATGCGCTGTGAAAAAAATATGAGGCTTTTTTTCATTTTTTAATCGTTGAAATATTTCAGCGCCACTAACTTCAATTAAACCAGGTTGGATAGCATTGGGATCAAAATCAAAAATTTTATCAAGAAAGATATATTCGACAAGAAGTCGCCCCATATTTTCCCACATCTCTAGTGCAATTGCATGTAATTCTTGTTCCGTTTTTTCTGGATATGCAGCTCTAAGATTTGCAAGTGCAATTTGATGGCGAGATACAAGAGGACCAAATGTCTTTGCTAACCAGGAAATAAAAGAAAATCCAATGTTAATAGGGAGATGTCGTAAAATAGCTAGAAAAGCAATAAGCAAATGTGCCCACAGCCAATTTACAGAATTTTTAATAATGATTTTAATGCGATACATTAAAATTTTTATAAAATACTTTATCATGATTTAGTCAATTTTTAGGATAATTTTACCAAAAACATCACGGCTTTCCATTCGTTTTAAAGCTGTGTCTATCTTATCAAAGTCGACAATCGTATCAATAATAGGGGACACAATCCCTTGTGCCATTTTCTGCATAGCATTTGCCATATTTTCCATACGACAGCCAAATGAACCGAATATTTTAAGTTGTTGCTGAAATAGTTGCATTAAATTCATAGGTGCTGAAACACCAGAAGTTGAACCACAAGTTACTAAACGAGCTCCCCGTTTCATACATAGTATAGAGCCTGTCCATGTATCGGCACCCACGTGTTCAAAAACAACATCAACGCCTTTTTTTTGAGTTAATTTGCGGACCACACCTTCAAAACGATCTTTACGATAATTGATCACATAATCCGCTCCAAGGGATTGTGCTTTTGCAATTTTATTGTCTGAACCAACAGTGGTAATGACCGTGCACCCCATAGCTTTTGCAATCTGGATAGCTGCTGAACCAATACCAGAACCACCAGCTTGTATTAAAATTGTTTCTCCAGCTTGTAGTTTCGCGTTATCAAAAAGCATATGCTCTACAGTACCAAAGGTAATCGGAGCAACAGCTGCTTTTATTGCGTCACACTCTAGTGGAGCTGGCACCAATAAACGTGCTGGTAGATTAACAAGTTCACAAGCAAAGCCATCAAGATGAAAACCATAAACACCTTTTACATCACTGCAAAGATTATCACGTCCTTCACGGCAGGGTTTACACACGCCACAGGTTTGTGCACCATAAATTGAAACAATTTGCCCAAGTTGTAGATTTTCAACACCATCTCCCAGTTGAACAACCTCACCAGAAGCTTCTGCGCCTATAATGAGCGGCATTTTTCTTTTAGCAAAGGCCATACCACGCCATCCCCATACATCAATATGATTAAGGGCAACGGCCTTTATACGGACTGTTACTTCATCGGGGCTAGGCGGTGGTGGTGGGGCAATATTAGTGATCTCAAGTTGACGCTCATTGAGTAGTTGCAGTGCACGCATCATTATTCTCTGTTAATATTAATATATTGCTTAAGATTGGTGTTTTCGAAATTTAATCATTAAAGGATTACCCTTTATATGCCGTAATAACAAGACTAGTATTTTGACCGCCAAAGCCAAATGAATTAGATAAAACTGCATTGACGCAAGCTTTACGGCTATAATTAGGAACGACATCCAAAGGGATAGTAGGATCTGGATCATCATAATTGATTGTAGGGGGGAGTATTCCCGATTGGATAGTTAAAAGTGAAAAGACAGCTTCTATAGTGCCAGCAGCAGTTAAAGTGTGTCCAATCATTGATTTATTGGAAGAAACAGGAATATGTTCTAAAATATCTCCAAATACTGTTGATAATGCTAGATATTCCATCTTTTCATTTTCAGGTGTGGAAGTTCCATGTGCATTGATATAATCAATTTCGTTAATTGTTATTTGTGCATCAGCTAAGGCTTTACGGACTGCTTCAGTTGCTGGGGATGCATCGGGTTTTGAACGAGTACGGTGAAAATCATCTGCTGTTTCTCCACAACCTGCTAAAATCCCTAGAACTTTTGCTTTACGATTTAAAGCACTCTCAAGAGATTCAAGAATAAGAGCACCCGATCCTTCTGCCATGACAAAGCCGTTTCGGTCACGGCTAAATGGTTTTGATGCCTTTTCTGCAGGATCATTATGGGTTGAAAGAGCAGATAATAAAGAAAAACGAATAAGTGATTCCGCTGAAACTGAACCATCTGTAGCGATAATGAGTGCGCGATCTGTTTCTCCTCGTCGAATAGATTCCACACCTAGTTGAATTGCTGTTGCACCAGATGCACAAGCGGTTGAAAGTGTAACAGGAAGTCCTTTTGTTCCAAATGTTTTTTGAAGTTTTTCTGCAATTGCTCCAAATTGCGTTGTCTCAAAAAGTGCATACTGGGGTTTACGGCTACAGACTTCAAGAAGATGCGCATAAGAAGGTTCATCATTAGATGTCTCTTCTTGATCAAGAGCAAAACGAGCTTTCCACTCAAGTTCAACAGGGGGAGCTGCTAAGAATAATGGTCCATTAAAATTTGTTTTATCAAGATTGGCTTGCTCTAAAGCTTCTTCTGCTGCAAGATGTGCTAGTTTTTCAGAAAGAGCTGAAGCTCCAATTGTACTTTCTTCAAGAAAATCGACAGTTCCCGCAATAACTGTATTTAACCCTTCAACGGGAAAGCGCGTTATTTTATGAATACCACTAACGCCATTGATTAATTTTTGCCAGTTTTCTTGTTTGCCTTGCCCCAGTGATGTTACAACTCCTGCTCCAGTTATTGCTATAAGTGGACGTCCGAAATGATCGTTATATTCCGTCATAGAAATTCCTTTTAAACAGCAGCTAAGTGCACTATACCTTCAGCTCTTTTTATACCAACTGTAGTGGCTAATGCTTCACGTACTTCTCCAGAAAATGGTTTTTCATGAGCACTCAGTGTTGGAAAGCTAAGTTTTTTCTCAACAGCAATTGCAGCTAATGCGAGCGCTAAAGGAAACTGTGCTTCTCGTAAGTAGCCAAATAATGTTGTCATACCGCGGTAAGGTATATTAGCAGAATCAAGTACACTTTGTTCCGCTTTTGTTGCTTCATGAGAACCTGAAGCACCTGAAATTGTAAAAGCAGATTTAGCCTTTATTGTTTTTAACATTGTAGCAATTGTGTCTTTAAGTGGAATTTTTGTCCTATTTGTTTGATCTGTGATGATTTGGCTGATTTCAGCATAAACACGGGCATTTCGTTTTTTTGCTTGTTCGCCGTTTTCAAGCACTAGAAAAATACCTGCAGAACCGGTTATTATTTCACTACCAAGGGAGTTTTTACGCTCCCAAACTGGGGACCACCCATCGCGTGCTAAAAGGCCTCCAAGTTCATGAGTTAACAACATATCATAGCTTTGAGCATTATAGGAGCTGCCTACTAAAACATGTGTGCTCTGTCCTGCTCGAATTCGGGCAACAGCTACTTGCACAGCAGAAAGCCCACTACCTTCTTCCCCCATAAATGTACGAGAAGAACCCGTTACTTTATGAACAATTGAAATATTACCGGCTAAAAGATTGGATAGTTGTGCTAAAAATAAAGTTGGGCGAAGTTCAGTTGAAAGGACAGAATTAAGCATAGAAGCGTGATTATCTGTTGTGCGTGCTTTAGCGAGAATTTGTGTATCAACAGCAATATCACGTTCGCCTCCACTGGCTGCAACAATCATATCCATTGTTGATGTTAACTGTTCATTGTTTTTTATTCCCGCATCCTCAAGAGCAAGGCCAGCTGCATAGGTACCAAGACGCTGCCATGTTTCCATTTGTCGTTGGTCACTACGTTTTGGAATTTGTAAATTCCAATCGACTTCAGTTAATTTATGGACAGTGTAGGGTGAAAAACTCGTACAATCTAGATTTGGCGTAACTGTAGGGTCGTTCAATTTTTTCCAATGGCAATCAACCCCTTCACCTAAGGAGCTTATCAGTCCTATACCAGTAATGAATACAGATTGATTCTGCATGATACAAGAAATCAATTAGCCTGTTTTAAGGCAATGAGTTCATCAATTTTTGCACAAAGGTTTTTAAGAACAAAATATTCTTCGGTTGCAACTGAACCTTCATTAATTTCTTGAGTCCACTGTTCTAATGGAATTTTAATTCCAAAAGCTTTATCAAGAGCAAAAACGATATCAAGAAAATCCAGACTGTCGATTCCTAAATCATCAATTGTATGACTTTCAGGCGTAATCATGCTGCGATCGATTTCGCTGATTTCCGCAATAACATCAGCAACTTTATCAAAAGTAGAGGGCAATGTGTAATTCCTTATTATAGATTGATAGCTTCATAAAATATTTAAATATAATTCTATCTAGCTTTTTTTACCTAAAAAAAAAAGACTTAATCCAAAATGCAACTGTCTTTTCAATATGAAAAGTGAATTTGCAATGGATTAAGCCCTTACTTTTTGATTGTTTATAAGAAGAAACACTAAATTTTATCGTAAAACACGAGGATTATTTATTTTTATTTGCCTTACTATGAGATTTTTTTCTATTTGCGGCAAGCACTGCCAGTGCTGTCATATTGACAACTCCTCGTGAAGTTACTGAAGGTGTGAGAATATGTACAGGACGTGCGGCCCCAATTAAAATAGGGCCCACATGGAGTGAATCTGTTAGGTTTTTTACAATATTAAGTGTGATATTGGCCGCATCAAGTGTTGGAAAAACAAGCAAATTAGCTTCACCCTTAAGACGTGAATCAGGAAACACACGATCACGAAAAATTTGAGAAAGTGCTGAATCACCATGCATTTCCCCATCTGATTCCAAATCTGGGTATAACTGTGCCAAGATTTCAGCTGCACGGCGCATTTTACGTGCACTTTCTGTATTTTTGGAACCAAAATTTGAATGCGATAATAACGCTACTTTTGGTGTTATACCAAAAGCTTCAACTTCTTGTGCTGCTAAAACTGTCATTTCCACTATCTCTTCAGCAGAGGGATTTTCATTAACGTAAGTATCCGTTAGGAAAAGAGTACTATGTGGAGAGATAAGTAAACTGACAGAAGAAAAACGACTAACATTAGAATCAAGTCCAATAATTTGCTCGATTAATTGAAGATTACGTTCAAAACGCCCTTCTAAACCGCAAATCATTGCATCAGCTTCTTCACGCATAACTGCAAGGGCAGCAATAGCTGTTGTTGATGTTCTTACAATTGTTTTTGCAACTTCAGGTGATACACCACATCTACCTGTATAACGAAGCAATAAATTAACATAATCACGAAAACGTGGGTCATCTTCTGGATTTGTGAGTTCAAAGTCTACACCGGGACGAATTCTTAAGCCAAAGCGTTCTAATCTAGATTCCACTACATGTGGACGGCCAATGAGAAGAGGAATTGCAGTTTGTTCTTCGAGAACAATTTGTGCTGCACGAAGTACACGTTCATCTTCACCATTGGCATAAATTACACGTTTGCGTTTTGCTGTTTTTACAGTAGCAAAAACAGGTTTCATTGTTAAACCAGAGCGGTACACAAAGCGATTAAGGCTGTCGTGATAAGCAGCAATATCTTCAATTGGTCGAATTGCTACACCGGTTTCCATTGCTGCTTTAGCAACAGCAGGTGCAATACGCAGTATTAAGCGTGGATCAAAAGGGAAGGGGATAAGATAATCTGGACCAAAATTAGATGTTTCTTTTGAATAAGCACGTGCTGCAATATCTGAAGATTCTTCACGGGCAAGGGCAGCAATAGCGTGAACTGCTGCTACTTTCATTTCTTCATTAATTGCAGTGGCACCAACATCTAATGCACCACGGAAAATATAAGGAAAACAAAGGACGTTATTAACTTGATTAGGATAATCAGAACGCCCTGTGCAGATCATGGCGTCTGGTCGCACGGCACGTGCTTCTTCTGGCATGATTTCCGGTGTTGGATTAGCGAGTGCTAAAATTAAAGGCTTTGGGGCCATTTTTTTGAGATATTCGGGTTTTAAAACACCACCTGCTGAAACACCTAAAAAAATGTCTGCATTATCAATAATCTCGGATAAAGTTCGTGCATCAGTTTTTTGCGCATAATTGATTTTCCAACGATCCATAAGTGTTTTGCGGCCTTCATAAACAACGCCGTCTAAATCACTAAGCCAAATATTTTCAACTTTTGCTCCAAGATGCACTAAAAGATTAAGACAAGCTAAAGCGGCAGCACCTGCACCTGAGGTAACTATTTTTACGTCTTCAATTTTTTTACCAGCAAGATGTAATCCATTTAATACGGCAGCAGAAACAATAATGGCAGTTCCGTGTTGGTCATCATGGAAGACTGGAATATTCATTTTAGCACGAAGTTGCTCTTCGATTTCAAAGCATTCAGGAGCTTTGATATCTTCAAGATTGATACCACTAAACGTCGGTTCCAATGCAGATACGATTTCTACCATTTGTGCAATATCAGGTGCATCAAGTTCGATATCAAAAACATCAATATTTGCAAACTTTTTGAATAAAACAGCTTTTCCTTCCATGACAGGTTTAGAAGCAAGCGGGCCAATGTTTCCTAATCCTAAAACAGCTGTTCCATTTGATATAACAGCCACTAAATTGGAACGAGAAGTATATTGAGCTGCTAGGTTTGGATCTTTATGAATTGCAAGACATGGTGCAGCAACACCCGGGGAATAGGCAAGCGCTAAATCACGTTGATTACCAAGCGGTTTTGTTGCTTGTATTTTTAGTTTTCCAGGCTTTGGATATTGGTGGTAAAAAAGCGCTGCACTATCAAGTTCAGTTTGATGTGAACTGACATTGTTATTTGATTTTGTAGACATTTTTGTGATATCCAAGTAATATATGTTTATAGGGACATTGCTATTTATAATAAGATTAATGCCCGCTAAAAGATTTTGATATTTTCTAAATATAAAAAGGCATAAATGTGCGCAAATTCTTCTGAATTTTCAAACTAATACACCAGATTAATTTATTTGCATTAATTAATAATTTCATTGACATTAGCATTATTATTTTTGCCTCCTTAACAAATTTTACAGCAATTGATCAGTTTGAAAAGGTCCTAATAAGATAGCGTTAGTGGTTACATTACAGGTAGTTATATTTTTGTAATACTTACAAGAAATGATGCAAGCCTAATGTGATACTGGAAAAAAGATCTAAATTTATGATTGATGTATAGAGGGATGCGAAGATAATACGAATACGCTTAACTATTTGTAATATAACATAATTTAGCATTACTTTTATAATTCTTATGAGAACAATTGCATTTTGGATGAGGTTTGTCATAAGTTTTTCATATTTTAAATTTTCCAATTCGTAATATGCGGGATTGTCATTATTAACTAACAAGGATTCAAAGTAAATGTATTTGGAGTGGATATGCTTTGTTTGTCTTTGTCTATATGTTTGCAATAGTATGCGTCATTTCTAATTAAATTGGCAATAGTTTATGTTGTTATTTTAAGGTATGTTGTGGCGTTCATTTATAACCAATGTACTTTCTTATTCCAGTGCATGTACACATACTTTTTTTGTTTCCTACTTAAGCATAAACGATGGTTCGTGATTTCTTTAATCCTAATCCCGTGAAGTTGAAGTATATTTCTTTTATAAGCGAGTAACGAGATTTTGAATCAACCTTTATACTTTTTACTTACTCAGTATGCTTTAAAAAGAGTATTGGCAAGTTGAATGATGAAAGAACTTCTAGCTTATAATTGACGCAATGCAAAAGTTAGATACCTTTTTTACGGTTAAAACTTATTAATATTACTCATAATATTGTAATAAATTCGTCATGATGATTAATTAATGCAACTAAAAAAAGGGAAAAAATTTACTCTTTTTCCCTTTTTTATTATTTTATTGAATTCGTCCGCTTGCATGGGCAAGTATAGTATAAACTTTTCCGGTATCTGAAATTAAATATTGTCGTGCTGTACGGGTGTTTCCAGAACTACGGGATACATCACGTAATAGTTTTTCAAAATCTGCAATGTATTGATTGACTGAGTCTTTAAAATTAATATCACTTATATATTTTTGCTTAATCATTTCAAATATCATTCTCCCATTCGAAGTATAAAGCTGCTCAGTTATGATATTTTTTTGTCCACGCCGATAATGATTCCATAACTCGACAATGGCATTGTGATTAATAGCTTTTAAAATACTCGTTGCTAATGAATTAAGAGATCCATTCGCAGAATGAGATTTTGTTTGTACCGATGAGGAAATTGGACTGTTATTGGTACTTTCAGGCTGTGTTTTTTCACACGAAGCTCCTGCCAACAGATCTGATACCCATCTGTTTTGATTTGGTTTGCTTTGTTCTTGCGACCAAATAGGCTTTGGTGGCACTATCTTCTTTGTAGTTTCAGAAGAAGTACTATTGACCCTACTTGATGTTAATGATGTAGGTGCGGCTAACATCATTTGCTCTTTTTCGCTATTTTTGTCGTCGTTTTGTATAACATTTGCCAAGTCTTTTAACGCTGTAATTTGTTCATTCAGAGTGTAACGGACTGTTTGTATTGTTTCTTTTGTTTGCGCTGGCAGTTTTTGAATATTCTCATTAATATCATTATTAACTTTTAAAAGCTCTAAACGAATTTCATCAGCTGATTTGCGTATGTCTTCTGCAGCTCCTGAAAAACGCACTGAAACTTCATTAGTAAGTTGATTGAATGTCTGTTCCAGTAATTGTGTAGAATTACGTGCATTTTCATCAGTGCGTTTAAATGCTAAACTGAGAACATCTTCATAATGTCTGATAAGTTGATTAATCTCATTAGACTTTGAAACAAGAGTATTGCTCAATGTAGATAGCGCATTTCGCTTTTCTTCCAGTGTCACACCCAGTGTGTTTTCTGATTGTTCAAGCATATGAATGGCGTCAGAAAGTGTTTGAGCGTGTTCACCGAAATTTGTTGTTATATGACTAATTTTATCAAATGTATTTTGCATAAACCCTTGCAGAGCTTCCATATTATTATTGAGTGCTTGACCTGAAGTCGATAAATGCTCTACTGCTTGGTTAGTGTTTTGGAAGAAATTATTTGTTGTTTCATTAAACTGAGTATCAATATTTTGAACTGTTGAGATCAAAATGTTACTATTTTCGTGGATACTATAAATTGATTGATTTAATTGCTCAAGGATTGCCGAGACATTATTGATAAGGTCTTCCTTCATAGTAGCTATGGTTTGAATAGTTTCAGAATTTGTCTGTACAAAAGTATTCATCCATGCTTCATTTTGTGCATAAATTCTTTGTTCAGCATCTTGCGTTGAAAGAGCAAGTTGTTCACTGATATGCTGTGTTAAATTACCAAATGATTCAGTTGTATTTTGTGCAGTTTGATTTAAATAATCTGTTAATTCTGTTAAGTGTTCAACATATCCTGAAACTTGAGAAGTTGTTTGATTATTTACTTCTTCTAAACGATTACCTACATCAGACAACCGATATCCTAAATTATTTTCGAGCTCCTGCATGGATTGATAAAGAACGTTGGAGCGCTCATTAAGTAATTGTTCAATGGCTGTTGTTGAAGAATGAATTGCTTCATTAAACAATGTTTGTGCATTATTACTTGCTATTGTAAAGGCTTCTGCAGTATAAGCTGTCTGCTCTTCTAAAACAGAGAGAATTTTTTCACTGGTATTGTGAATTGTTTGTTCAACGTTTGAGACAATACGATTACCAGATTCAAAAATAATATTTTCCGCTTTTGCAGTAACATCACTAACAGATGAAACAAGTTGGTTACCAGCAGAAAGAATAGAGTTTTCTGATTTTTCTACTTGATCAGCCATTATTAATGCCGCTTGCTGAGAAGCGTTGAAAAGCTTTTCTTGTGCTTTATTTGTTTCATTATCTAATGATGAAAACATTTGTTCACCGGTAGAGGTAAGGATATCAGACGCTTCCATGAGCTTGTTATGTAAACTACCTGTGACCGTATTAACGGAATTCTCTAATGTACCGCATATATTATCTACGCTTGTTTCCAGCGCTTGTTGGACTGCTTGGGCATGTTCATTATTGAGGGCAATAGATGTTTTTAAGGTGTCAGAGCGTTCCTCAAATACAGATGTTTGTTCTTTAATAGTTTCACATATTTGGCCCATTTTTTCAGATAATTTTTCTTCTAATGTAGTTACACGTTCAAAGATTTGACCTGCTCTATTTTCTAGGTTTTCATCAAACGATTCTATACGATTTTCGAAGGTTTCAAACAATGTCTCATTAGATTGAGAGAGAGTATCCTTTAAAGTTTCAGTATGACTTTCAAGATTTTTAATGTGGTTTTGGACAGCTTCGGTGATTGTTTTATTGTTATTATCAATAACATTTTCAACCAAGTCCATTTGCTGTTTTAAGGCTGTATCAATGTGTATATCACTTTTTGCAATGATATTGTGGATTGTTTCCATACGTTGCTCGATCGTGCGAGTTTGATCTGCAAGAACTTCGTTAAGAGAAAAACTGTTGGCAGCTAAAGAATCACGCAAAGCTTCAGCACGGATATCAATATTTTTAGCTTGCATTTCTAAGGCATCTTGAGTTGTTTGGCAGCTTTGCGTAATAGTTTCTTGCAGTTTTTCTGTGCAGTAAGCTATAGCAGAAAGATGATTTTCTGCCCGCTGATCAATGATTTGAATATTATCGGTTAAAGTTTTTTCAATAGATGAAACATTTTGGGTTAACTCATTAATTTGATTTCTCAATGTATCAGCAATTTTATCCTTTTCGCTGGTGAGCATATTTTCCATTATATCTCTTTGATCAGCAATTTGTAATTTAAAATCTTGTGAACGTTCCTTTATAATATCAACAATTGCATCATCAACATTTCGGATTTCTTCTCTCAAAAGTTTTTTGCTTTCGTCAATTGCAGAAAGAACATTATCATGACCGTTTGTAAATACATTGGCAATATCAGCAGTTCTTTCTTGAAGATTTGCATTAATTTGCAAGGTGTGAGCTTCCAAAAATCCACCAAGTTTTTCAACGTTATCTTCTAAGGTTTGACTACGAGAAATAAAGGATTCAATAATAGAATCACCATGCTCTTTAAGAGATAAATCAGCATTTGCTAAACGGTTTTCAAAAGCTTCAAGTGCTTGTGCGGTGATATTATCGAATGTAGAAGAGATTTTATAAGCCTGTTCGTCAAGCTGTATGATTTTTTCATCCAAATTCTGCAATGATTGATTATGGCGATCAACAATTACTGTATCGACAGTTTTAAATTTTTCATCAATACTGGAGAGGGTTTGATCTGTTGCAGCTTGTATGTTCTCCGCAATTTTAGCGATATGCATTTCAGCTTTAGCAGTTGTTTCATTAAAGGTTTTTTCTAATTGCTTTTCATTATTATCAAAGCGTTCTGAAAAACCATCAAAGTTCTTTCCTAATTCATCGAAAAACTCTGTGTTCTTTTGCTGAATGTGTACTGTCGTTTCATTAAATTTTTCAACGAGCTGTTTTGTTATACCATCTCCTGCATAGGAAAGTTTCGTAACAAGATCTTCACCCTGTTTTTCTAAAGTTTGAGAAAGAGTTTGCGTAAGTTTGTCAATATTGGTTGAAATTTTAGACGCAACCAAATCAAATTCATCACTCAGCTGTTCTTGTGTTCCTTTAATTGTTGACTGTACGCGGCTGGCATGATCCAAAATTGCCATGCGTTCATTATTTAATTCTTCTATTAATTTGTGAATCCGTGATTCATTTTCTGCGTAAGCCTGTTCAAGGTTATGAACTTCACTTTGTATAATAGCTTCAAGTTCAACAGCACGCCCAAGAGTACGCTCAATTCCTTCATTCATTGCAGCTACTTCTTTACGAATGGTCTCTCCTATAGCGATAGCTTGCTTTTCAGATATGTGCTGCGGTTCGTTAAGTTGTTGTGCTGCATGTGTTATAAGAACAGCAATATTGCGTAGTTCAGTTGAACGTTTTGTCAGCTGAGCAAAACCCCAAGACATGAGAATAGGAATCATGGTCCCTGCAGTTACAACGAGCCCAGTAGGTGATGTAATAAAGGCAGTAATGTTTGCTAAAGAATTTAATCCAGCAGGAGCTAATTTATGGGCAATAAGAGCACCTCCTGTTGCCCACAAAGCACTAAGTGCTGTTGTGCTCCAATAAATCCGAGAGATAGAATTTTGCTTTAATGGCCCCAAATTTAAAGGCTCTATTATGTCATCATTAGCGGGGAGGGGCTTTGTAGCTAATAACGTGTCACGCACAGTTCCACCGGAAAGCTCACCTGTAGGTTTTTGTCCAAAAAGTTGTTCAGCAACAGATTCATCAATAACAACATCATCATGAACATTAGAGGTAAGAGTAGAAGCACTGTTTTCAGAAAGAAGTTCTTCTTCTGCTGTTGCAATTTTTTGAATCAAATCATCCTCATAAATAGGATTTGAAGGATCATTTAATGATACTGCTTCAATTATAGAATCATCAAGGTTAAAGTCTATTGCTTTGTCGAGAGCTTCTTCAAATTCGACTTCAAATGCTTGTAATTTGGTTCTACGTGCCATACTTGCCTCATACTTTTACAGATGGAAAAGAAATACGCCCCTTTCCAGTTACTTCTAATATATTAGCTGTTAATTATTTAGAAAGGAATATGTATGAGGTAAAAGTTTTACAACTTATCAAGATAGGGTTAACGCGAATTTTGTTGCTTATTCAAAAATGCTGAAAAATTCATAAAAAACAATACAGTACAAAATTATGTCTGAGATAAAATTTATTGATTGTTCATTCTAATAACCAGTATTTATAAGCTTAATATGTTTGATGGAACAATTGAATAAGCATTTCAGTTACATATGATGCTTTGAAGATTTTTGCATAATATGCCAGTTCTTGTAGGCGCATGATCACTCATGCTTAAATTGATGAAAAATAATTATACTATAAAAAAATTTAAACAAAATAATTAATTATATAACAAATAGTTGAATATGTGTTTTTTTAACACCATGCTAAAATTATTTCATAAATGAGCAGGTAGTGAGCTGCGTTGAACAATAAAACATATACTTTTAATAGCGATAAGTTAGGTAATATATTTAAGAAACAGATGAAAAATTAATGGGATAAATATTAGACCAAAACATTGCATTTTTTAGCTGTTTTATCCATTCCAATATATCATGTGTAATAATCTATGTTGAGTTTGTCATGTTATTTGGAATATTTTTCTATGTTATTATAGGTTTTGTCGCTATGATTGCAAATTTGCTAATAGTGACAAAAGTGAATTTGTGATCTAATCCTCTGCAAGAAGGCGCCTCTTTGTTATGCCTTTAAATTATAGTATATTAGTTGATATTCGGTATTTTGTATTGAATGGACACTAAAGCCTAGTCAATAGATATATGACAAATATCATTATGTGGAAAATGTTATATATTTTGATGGTTTTTGTACAAAAAATTGTTTTTAGGCATAGCAGTCAGTAAAAAACGGAAGTTTAAAAATTTTTATATTTGATTTCTGATCTTATTAATTGTGCTGTTCATTACTTACACGTAATAGATTATTTTTTTCAATATTAAGCGGAATTTTTCCGGATTTTTAATGCTGATACATTGACAATTTGTTATTTTTTAGTCGATATGAAACAGTGGATATTTTTACGATTCGCAGCAAAGGTGTAAAATATGGTAGAACGATCACAACACCTGCAAGATGTATTTTTAAATACAGTTCGTAAGCAAAAAATTTCTCTTACAATTTTTCTTGTGAATGGTGTTAAGTTGACAGGTGTTGTAACGTCATTTGATAATTTTTGTGTTCTTTTGCGCCGTGATGGGCATGCGCAATTGGTTTATAAACACGCTATTTCGACGATTATGCCGGGTCAATCTGTACAAATGTTTGAAGGTGAGGGGTCTGAATAGATAGGGCTGTTATCTTTAATCTTTTGCTCTTTTTTTTCTATTACCTTGAATTGTTATGATGGATACAAATAAGAGATCTGGGAAATTGATTTCACAGGTTGCAGAGCAGATACGCGCTGTTATTTTTTTACCGTTTTTTCCCGTAAACAAGAATGAAAAAGTTTTAAGTGAGCACTCAATAGATTCTCGGATAAAAGAAGCATTGGGATTGGCGCGCGCTATTGAGTTAGGTATTGTCCATTATGAAACTATTAATATTAGCACACCGCACCCTTCGACTTTGTTTGGGATGGGCAAAGTGAATGCATTTGCTGATTATATAAGTGAGCATCATATTGCACTTGCAATTGTGGATCATGTTCTCACACCAGTGCAGCAACGTAATTTGGAAAAATTATGGAGTTGTAAGGTTATTGATAGAACGGCTTTGATTCTTGAAATTTTTGGTCGTCGTGCACGAACAAAAGAGGGAAAATTACAAGTCGAATTGGCACATTTATCTTATCAAAAAAGCAGGCTTGTCCGAAGTTGGACACACTTGGAAAGACAACGCGGTGGTAGTGGTTTTTTGGGAGGGCCTGGTGAAACTCAAATTGAAGCAGATAGACGCCTTCTGCAAGATAAAATCACGCGTATTCGTCGTGAATTAGAAAATGTTGTTAAAACACGTGCTCTTCATCGAGCTAAAAGAAAAAAGACGTCTCATCCTGTTGTTGCTTTAGTAGGATATACTAATGCGGGGAAATCAACACTTTTTAACCGCTTAAGTGATGCAGGTGTATTAACAAAGGATATGTTGTTTGCAACACTTGATCCAACTTTACGCAAAGTTATTCTCCCTCATGGGCAAACTATTTTTTTATCTGATACTGTAGGTTTTATCTCTAATTTACCAACACATTTGATTGCGGCTTTTAGAGCAACTCTCGAGGAGGTAATTGAAGCTGATTTAATTATCCACGTAAAAGATATATCAGATCCTGATCATCGTGCTCAGGCTCAAGATGTATTAGAAATACTTTCAAGTTTAGGTGTTGATATTGGTAATACAGATCATATCGTGGAAGTTTGGAATAAAGCTGATATGTTGGATGAGCATACATTGAATGTTTTGCAAACAAGTGCAAGAACATTGTTAAATCCTGCATTAATGATATCAGCACTCACTGGGGAGGGATTAAATCAATTGTTAATAACAATTGAAAGGCGGCTTTCTGGAGAAATGCAGAGAGTTAAATTGGTTTTAAAGCCTGATGAAATGCAGCTTATTGATTGGTTTTATAAAAATTCTGGTAAGATAGAACAGGAAAGTCATGATGATGGTTCTGTTACTATCCGAGCACTTCTTACTTGTGAAGCAAAGAAACGGTTAAATCATCTTAAAAAAACATGTATAAACACTTCTTTTAAGCTATGACCTCAGCGAAACTTCTTTTATCTTTACGTTTTTCTAATCCAAAATAACATATTTAAATAATATAGCTTTGAGTTAAGAGGATAGTTACTCCTTTCTCTTAAATAGAAAACGTGAAATATTTGTTGGTTGAAATAAGATGAATTTTGAGCGTGATAAAAGGTTGTTAATGCGCATAATATCGCAAAACGCTTTAATTGTTTTTTTGTCGGCAATGTTATGCGTATTTTTGATTTGGTTATATTATTTTGTTCAGCCACGGTCCTACCAAGCGACCTTAACATTTACGTTGTCTGATTCTGTTGGAATCCCATTACCAAGTGATGAACAAGATAGTATTGTTGCATTACTATTTGCCCAACCTATCTTTTTTAATAATTCAAATACACAAAGATTTTTTCCTTATGATGTACATAAGAAAAAGCTGCATGAAAATATTCGGTTTTTTCGTGATGATGATCTGATCAAGCTTTCTTTTGAAGCAAAAACTGCTGAAGATGCTCAAAAAGGGTTAGAAAGTTGGTTTTCTGCTTTTTCAGATACAGTCATTAAACGAAATCAAAAATTATTGTCGATAGAAAAAAAAGCTGATCAACAATATGACAATACTGCAATATTAAATATACTTCAGACATTTCGCTCATCTACTAATTCTTCCATTCATCATGAAGCGAAACAGGCTGAACTTAATAACCTTTATGCAAAATTAACGGATGCAACTTTAAGGCGTATTCATTTAACAATTTTAAATTCGACCATTAAAATGGTGCGTAAAAATGGTCAGTCTTTATTGTCTTTGTCATTTATTGCAAACAATCCAGCTATTGTTGCATTAGAAGCTAAAATTAATCTTTTGGAAACACAGAAAGCTCATATGGCTGCCCAATTAGGTTGGGAACATCCTCAAATCAAAGCGATGATTGCGGAATCAAAAGCACTTTCTACCCAGTTAGAAGATAAAATTTTGCAGATTACTAATCAAATTCATTCAGATGAGATTGTCGCAAAAAATTTTGAAATACAGCTAAGAGAAAAAATTAGAATTTTTGTAAAGGATCAATCTCAGTCTTTCAATCAAATGTTAAATGAACTGGAAAATAAAGTAAAAGTAGTAATAGATGAGCAAAATAAAGAGATGAACCTTCATACTCCTTTATTACAAAATGCAAAGATTCGCATAATTGTTCCAATAGCAGTGGCTCCTGTTTCTGTTATGGCTCTTTATGGCAAAAGTGTTCTTGTGAGTATATTAGCAAGTTTGATAGCTTTTTTAGTGGGGTTATTATTATTTCAAATATATTCTGGAACAAGAAAAACTCAATCGGCAGAAGATTTAGAAAGCAGTAGAAATGCTTTATTGCCTAAAGTGATAGAAAATTCTGAAACTTTTATGACAATAGAAGGATTATCGGTTTTTTTAAAATTACGTTCTTCGATGGTTGTTTCAATAATTGGGGCACAGGCTGCTCGGATGGCGGCAAAATTATCTCTTCATCTTGTAAAAGAGAAAAAAACAGTTTTGCTGGTAGATATTTCTGGTCAACAAATAGAAAAAATAATTGGTCCACATCGAGGATTGAGTGATGTATTAACTGGCGATGCGCAGTTACAAGATGTTATTTATCGCGATTACGATACGGGAGTTGATATTCTTCCACAAGGGTTGGCGAGTGCTGTTCGTGCTCAGGATTTTTCAAATGATATTCCCCGTTTATTAGAAGAATTTAAAAAAAATTATGATTTAATCATTTTAGAAATAACTAGCGAGCCCAAATACGGGTCTGAGCAAATTGTGCAATCGACAGATTATTATATTTGTAATGCTGCTCTTGATAAATATAACTGGATAGTGCAGATGATATCCAGATTTCCAAAAACTGTTTGTCGTGTGAATTCGTATTGAACATTGACAAAACAGGCATGGTAATCACGTATTGTGGCAAAAGTACTTTCTTTTTGCAGAGCATTGGTGAATCTTATAAAAACAATTGAGATTTAATTTTTAGATTTAAGAAATATTTGCAGTTGAAGACAAACTAAAGGAAACCCAAAATGGCAATAGAGAAATTGAATGATGTAGCTTTGACATCGCTGCAAAAACAAAATCGAAAACAGATTCAAATGTGGCTTTATGCCATTTTATTGCTTTGTTTGGCAATTGTTTTAGTGGGAGGAGCTACCCGTTTGACGGGGTCAGGATTATCTATAACTGAATGGAAGCCAATTCATGGTGTAATTCCACCTATAGGTATAGATCAGTGGCAGGAAGAATTTTTGAAATATCAACAGATAGCGCAATATAAGTTGCTTAATCGTGATATGACATTAAGTGCATTTAAGGTTATTTTCTGGTGGGAGTGGGGGCATCGTGTTCTTGGTCGTCTTGTTGGTTTTGTAGCTTTATTGGGCTTGATTTGGTTTTGGATTACCAAACGTATTGAAAGAGGTATTTTGTGCCAACTTATTGTTGTGCCAATTCTTATCGCTGTTCAAGGTGTTATTGGTTGGTGGATGGTAGCATCAGGGCTTGGTCAAAGCAATCTGACAAGTGTCAGTCAATATCGTTTGGCAATTCATCTCATGGCAGCATGTTTTGTTATTGTTTTTGTCACTTATTTGTCTCGAGGTCTTACAGAATGTACAGAAAAACCAGCAACGCAGGCTGTTCAGCGTTTTGCAGGTTGGCTTGTTTTTCTTGTTTTAATTGAGATTTATTTTGGTGCTTTGGTTGCAGGCCTTCATGCAGGTAAAGTCTATAATACATGGCCATTGATGGATGGGCAGATTATTCCTGACGGTTTACTGAATTATGATCCAATTTGGATTAATTTATTTGAAAATCCTTTGACAGTTCAATTTGTTCACCGTTGTTTTGCTTACTTTTTATTTATTATAGCGCTTGTTCATGCTTTCTATGTACGAAAAAACATTCCACATTCAGCGCATGCTCGTCGTGCGTTTTTTTTATGCATTGCCATAGTTATTCAAGCGCTTTTTGGCATTGTTACCTTATTAAATGAAGTCCCCCTAGGTTGGGGAGTTCTTCATCAAGGTGTTGCGTTAGTTATATTGTATTTTTCAGTTGTACATTGGCGAGCAACAAAGGGAGCATATCGCGTTATTGAATAAAGATCTGCAATCAGAAAATTAGTTATTTGCAAGCATTAAATCGAGATTTTGGATAGCAGCTGCGGATGCACCTTTCCCAAGGTTATCTAATATGGCACATAAGTTGAAAATACCTTCATTGTCATTGCCAAAGACAAAAAGTTTCATACCGTCTTTATGCGCTAAACATTCTGGATTTAATTTAGTAAGTGTTTCAGTTTCTTCTTGCGATGCGATTGAGATAATATCTTGACCATTATAGTGAGCATTGAGAATTTCACGCAGATTGGAGCAGTTAGCTGATTTTGCGAATAGATGGCGATGGAGTGGGAGATTTACAATCATTCCTTGGGGAAAACAGCCAACACTTGGTATAAAAATAGGTGTTTGGCTGATCTGCCCATGAAATTTAATCTCTGGTACATGTTTGTGTTTGAGATTAAGACCATAAGTAAAGTAATTTTCTCGAAGAGTATCTTCTCGAGAGTGATTTTCCATTTGTGCAATTAATTGTTTACCTCCACCCGTGTAACCAGATATAGCGTTAATTGATACTGGGTAATGAGCGTTTAGTAAGCCTACTTCACGTAATGGTCGAATTAAACTAATTGCACCGGTTGGATAACATCCGGGGTTGGAAACGTAACGTGCTTCTTGGATACGCTTTTTTTGTCCTGTTGTCATTTCAGGAAAACCGTAAACCCAGTCTGGTGCAATACGGTGTGCTGTTGAACTATCAATAATTCTAATTTTTTTATTGTTTTTGAGCAATTCTACTGTTTGGCGTGCAGCATCATCTGGAAGACATAAAATAGCAATGTCTGTTTGGTTAAGATATTCTTGGCGCACATCAATTTTATGCCGATCTGCATAAGGAATAGAGAGCAATTCTAAATCATAGCGCTCTGTTAATCGCTTTTGTATTTGCAATCCAGTTGTTCCATGCTCACCATCAATAAAGATTTTTGTTACCATTATATTTTACCTTAAACTGATGTTTTCTGTCATATTAAGCTTGTAATATCGTATTCAGCCTAAATAATTGAGTACTTTGAGACTATAGTCTGTCTTGCTTGCATGGAAGATGTTGTAATAAAGAGAATTTTTAAAAAGCTCGACACTTATTTTGCATTATTTATTTTTGTGTGGCTAGAATTTTATTGCTTAAATAGTAAAAGAATAAGATAGATATTATAGTGTTTGCAGTTTTTGAATTAAAATGATTCAAAAATATTTTGTCTGTGATACGTACTATGTTACTTTTTATTTTGTTTTAACGTTAGGGCATGCTTTATGACTAAGAAAGCAAGTGATCTACAAAAGTGCTTTTTTAACAGTAATTTACAAACTGTTGATTCTACAGTTTTTGATGCAATCAGTGGTGAGCTTAAACGCCAACATCATGAGATTGAGCTGATTGCATCAGAAAATATTGTTTCAAGAGCAGTTCTTGAAGCTCAGGGATCAGTTTTAACCAATAAATATGCAGAAGGCTATCCAGGAAAGCGTTACTATGGTGGTTGTCATTTTGTAGATTTAATTGAGGAATTGGCAATTGAACGAGCAAAAAAACTTTTTGATACTTCTTTTGCAAATGTTCAACCCAATTCTGGTAGCCAAATGAATCAAGCTGTATTTTTGGCTTTGCTTCAGCCTGGTGACACATTTATGGGATTAGATTTAAATTCTGGCGGTCATCTTACGCATGGCTCTCCTGTTAATATGTCAGGAAAATGGTTTAATGTTGTTTCTTATGGTGTGCGTCAAGAAGATCAGCTTCTTGATATGGAGAGTATTGAACGCCTTGCAAAAAAGCATAAGCCAAAGCTTATTTTAGCAGGAGGAACAGCTTATTCACGCATATGGGATTGGAAACGGTTCCGTGAAATTGCTGATGAGATTGGGGCTTATTTAATGGTTGATATGGCTCATATTGCAGGCTTAATTGCTGGTGGTGTTCATCCTTCACCTGTGCCATATGCTCATGTTGTTACCACTACAACGCATAAATCACTCCGTGGTCCCCGTGGTGGTATGATATTAACTAATGATGAAACCTTAGCTAAGAAGATTGATTCAGCTGTTTTTCCTGGTTTGCAAGGTGGTCCTTTAATGCATGTGATTGCTGCTAAGGCAGTTGCATTGGGAGAGGCTTTGCAGCCTGCTTTTAAAGATTATATTACCAATGTGGTTTCTAACGCTAAAACTTTAGTAAAACGCTTGCAGAACAGTGGTTTTGATATTGTTTCCGGTGGTACAGACAATCATTTATTGTTGGTTGACTTGCGTTCTAAAAATTTAACAGGAAAAAGTGCAGAATTGGCTTTAGGACGTGCTGGTATTATCTGTAATAAAAATAGTATTCCTTTTGATCCCCAAAAACCATTTGTAACCTCAGGTATTCGTTTGGGTACACCTGCGGCAACAACACGTGGTTTTTCAGAAAATGAATTTATCCAAATTGGTGACTTCATTTCAGAAGTTCTTGATGGTCTTAAAACAGCACAAAGCGTTGAAGATAATGCTTCTATTGAAAACGCTGTTAAGAAAAAGGTAAGAGATATGACAGATAATTTTCCTCTTTATTCTCATTTGAGCACTTGTTGAGGCACGAAAAAGATGCGCTGCCCTTACTGTCAATATGAAGATACACAAGTCAAGGATTCACGTCCTGCAGAAGAGGGCGCGGTAATTCGTCGTCGACGTGTATGTTCTGTTTGTGGTGGTCGTTTTACGACCTTTGAGCGTATTCAGTTACGTGAATTGTCAGTTTTCAAGAAAAGTGGTCGGCGTGAACCGTTTGACCGTGATAAATTAATGAGATCAGTTAATGTGGCAGTGCGTAAGCGTAATATTGACCCTGATCATATTGAACAAGCAATTTCAGGTATTGTACGCCAGCTTGAAAATTTAGGGGAACCCGAGATTGCCTCAGAAAAAATTGGGCATCTTGTAATGGAATGGTTGAAGAGCATTGATGACATTGCTTATATTCGTTTTGCTTCCGTGTATCGCGACTTTCGTAATGCAACTGATTTTCATGATATTATAAACGAACTTTCAAAAGATGTGGCGGATGTAAAATCTTATTTTGATGAGTAAAGAAGCACAAGATAACCGCTTTATGGCTGCAGCCATTCGTTTAGCACAACGTCACATTGGACTTACCGGACAAAACCCATCTGTTGGCGCACTAATTGTCCGAGATGATAATGGAAAGGCATCCATTGTCGGCTATGGTATAACAGCTATCCATGGAAGACCACACGCTGAAGTGCAAGCCTTATTAATGGCAGGCCCATTATCCCATGGTGCTACTGCTTACGTTACTTTAGAGCCTTGTTCACATTATGGTGAGACTTCACCTTGTGTAAATGCGCTTATTGATTCAGGTATTTCTCGGGTTGTTATTGCACTTACTGATCCAGATGAACGGGTTTGTGGTCGTGGTATTACTCTTTTACGTGCAGCTGGCATTGAAGTGCTTGAGGGAGTTCTGGCTAGGGAGGCTTTTGAAACGTTAAGTTCTTATTTATGCATAAAAAAACTGCAGCGGTGTGAAGTAACTTTAAAAATGGCAATTTCTGCAGATAATGGTATAGGAATAAAAAAGAAGGGGAGGGTAGAAATTAGCGGGGCGCAAGCTCATACATATACTCATATTCTGCGTGCTCAAAATGATGCTATTATGGTTGGTATTGGTACTATATTAGCAGATAACCCGCAATTAAGTTGCCGTTTGCCTGGGCTTGAAATGCGCTCTCCTGTACGTATTATTTTAGACGCAAATTTACGTATTCCATTTGATGCAAAGGTTATACAAACAGCGACAAAAATCCCTACATGGATTATTTGTAATGCAACTTTTGCAGAAAAAAGTAAAAAAATAGCACTAGAACAGTGTGGTGTATGTATATTTCCAATAGAAATGAGCGCTCATTTGATGCGGCCTTTTGCTATTTTACAGCTGCTTTGTCAGCGTGGAATCAATAGTATTTTGCTTGAGGGAGGAGCAAAGACAGGAGAAATTTTTTTAAATGCTGGTTGTGTGGATCAGTTGATATGTTTTCATGCACCAGTTATTTTAGGTGCAGATCGTATTGATGCTCCCCATTTTGCAACTTATCTTTCAGAATTTAATGAAATTGAGACGAAAATATTAGGAAATGATCGTTTGTGCAAATGGAGGCGCAAAACATTATGTTTACAGGGATTGTAACAGATATCGGTTGTGTTGAAGACATTCAGTCTTTAAAACAAGGAATACGCTTAAGTATTTCTACACATTATGATGTAGAGACTATAGAAATTGGCGCATCAATTGCGTGTTCAGGTATTTGTCTAACCGTTATTGAACGTGAGCTAAAACAAGTGAATGCTAATTGCTTTGTTGTAGAAGCATGGAAAGAAGCATTGTGTTTGACTAATATTGCTCAATGGACAAAAGGGACTTTTGTTAATTTGGAGCGTTCATTGCGGCTTGGTGATGAGATAGGTGGGCATTTGGTTTCTGGTCACGTTGATGGTTTGGCTGAGATCGTTGATCAAAAAAATGAAGGTGATGCAATTCGTTTTTATTTAAAAGCTTCAATGCGGTTAGCGCCTTTTATTGCAGAAAAAGGTTCTATTGCGCTTAACGGTACATCTCTAACCGTTAATTGTATTGAAAATAATATTTTTGATGTTCTTATTATTCGCCATACGCTTGAAATGACAACATGGGGGCAGGCTAAAGTGGGGGACCAAGTGAATTTAGAAGTTGATCAGCTTGCTCGTTATGTTGCCAGGCTTTCTAATTTTAAAATGAAAGATAAGTAAACTGAAAAAATTTTTGTATTGTTTTTGAAGTTTGATGGTTATGTAATCTTTGAGTCCTTTATTGATTTTAAATGGGGGTTTTGTTGTGACAAAAAAAATACATAAAAAGTTGCATTTATTAATTGTTGAAGCACGCTTTTACGATAAAATTTCAAATGAACTTCTTGCAGGTGCGGTGAATGTTTTACAAAAAGCTGAAGTAAGTTATGATGTTGTAACAGTTCCAGGGGCACTAGAAATACCTGGTGCAATAGCTTTTGCTGAAAAAAACAATAAAATACCCTATGATGGTTATGTAGCGCTTGGTTGTGTTATTCGGGGTGATACATACCATTTTGAAATTGTTGCTGATAATTCTTGTCGAGCATTAATGGATTTAACTCTTCATAGGCAATTGGCTATTGGAAATGGTATTTTGACTGTTGAGGATGAAGAACAAGCATGGGCACGTGCTAAACAGAGTGAAAAGAATAAAGGTGGTTTTGCTGCTGAAGCTGCTTTATGTATGATTGCTCTAAAGAAGAAATTTGGAGATAATCATTAAATATGGCTGATATAAAAAGCAAACATTCTTCGCATTTGGCTAATAAACGCGGAGTAGCAAGGCTTGCTGCAGTGCAGGCGCTATATCAAATGGATATAGTTGGCATTGGTGTTAGGGAAATAGCAGCTGAATATAAAGCTTATCGTTTAGGAAAAGATATTGATGGTGATCAATATCTTGATGCTGATTTTCAGTGGTTTCGAGCTGTTATAGCTGGTGTTGTACAAGATCAAAAGCAACTTGATCCTATGCTTCAGCAAAAACTTTCTGAAGAATGGTCACTTTCACGTCTTGATTCGATTTTACGTGCAATTTTGCGTGCAGGTTTATGGGAGCTAATGAATCACAAGAACATACCCACTGCCGTTATTGTAAGTGAATATGTTGATGTAGCAAAAGCGTTTTTTGAAGGTGATGAGCCAAGACTTGTCAATGCAATTCTTGATAGAATAGCAAAAGAAATTCGCCTGTAAGGATAATAAAATAAAATCCTAGTATTATTAGAATTTTATAAACGTCAGTCCAGTTAAAACTACAGGAAGGTAATTGATTAACGTGAACTATTGGCAAGACCTTTAACGGCTTGGATTAAAAAAGACTGATCACTACCACCTGTTGGTGTTGTTTGAGTGATAAAATCAAATATTTGACCATCTTGTAGACCATAATTGGCTATCCTTGCGACCTGACCATTTCTATTGAAATAAATAGCCAAGACTTTACGATCAATAATTTTAGTTTTCATAAACCGCATTTTACGATACCGAGTCTGTGAAATGTAGTAAAAAACTTCGTTATCATATTTTGTTTTTAGTGAGGGAGTTCCTAGAGCTAAAAGAACTTGCTCCTGACTTGATCCAACAGAAACAGAATCGAGAGCATTTTGATCAAGAACATAACCTTCTTTATAGGTTTGACTTGAAGTTAAAGAATGCATTGGACTGCATCCAGCAAACGCTGCTATACTTGCTATAAATAGGCTAATCAATAATTTATGTTTGATTAAATTTACCAAGTAAGGCATCTGAATGATATCTCCATTTACACGTAAGCATAGGTGAGAAAGTGACCCGCGATTTTTCAACTTTTAGCTTAATTTGCTATAATCTGCAATAGCTTACAGTGAGTTTCTTCTGTTATAAAATCAGTAATTTTATAGAAAACTGCTTTAAAAGTTATAAAATATGTTGATTAAACGAAGTTACAATATACTACATTTTTTTTATTTTGGAGTTATCAATGAGTGTTAAAAATGTTTCTCAAATGATGTTTGCTCTGACTTATCCTGTGTCAGTACGCTCATTGTCTGCTAAGGGGGTAAAAATTCGTATTTGCGCAGATCAACAAGAATGCGCACATTTAGCCAAGAATCATGATTTACTTGAAGTGAAATCTTGTGAAGGAGAGTTTCATGTTTTACCGTGGAAAAAGCGTGGGGTATATGTAAAAGGTTTACTGAAAGCACATATAGTACAATCATGCGTCATTACACTGGAGCCATTGGAAAATATTCTTCATGAGAATATTGAGATTACGTTTGTTCCTGAAGATTCAAATTTGGTTAAACCAAAAGTATCAAAGGATACAAGGGAATTGCTTTTAGATGCAGATGGACCAGATATACCAGAAGTTTTTTATGGCGATAAAATTGACATAGGTGCAATTATGGAAGAATTTTTTGAACTATCGATTAATCATTATCCACGCAAAGAAGATGAGAATATGAGTTTAGTCAAAAATTCAGAAGAAATTAAACAAAAAACATCACCGTTTTCTGTTTTGAAAGAATGGAAATGATTATAAAGTATGTAAAAAACACCTGCTATATGGTTAAAGAGACAGTATTTCTGTAAGCTTGTTGTAGTGATAATTTTTGTGATTTGTTAAATAACGAAAAATTTCGGTGTGAATTTAAATATAGGATGTGCAAGTGTGATTAGAATTTCTGTAGATGTCATGGGTGGCGATTATGGCCCAGAGGTTACTATTGAGGGGGCAGCAGTTGCGCAAAAACATTTGCCAAATGTTCATTTTTTGTTTTATGGGATAGAAAAGGTTGTTAAGCCAATTTTAAAAAAATATCCTCATTTGGTTGCAGCATCGCAATTTTACAACACAGAAAGTTATACACGTATGGATGAGAAGCCAAGTCAAGCGCTTCGCATTGGACGCGGTAAATCATCAATGTGGCATGCAATTGAAGCTGTAAAAAATGGCGAGGCTGATGCTTGTGTTTCTGCTGGCAATACTGGTGCACTTATGGCAATGTCTCATTTTTGTTTAAAAATGATGGCAGAATCTAACCGTCCTGGAATTGCTGGTATTTGGCCAACTCTTCGTGGGGAGAGTATTGTGCTGGATATTGGTGCAACAATTGGTGCATCTGCTGATCAATTAGTTGATTTAGCGGTTATGGGTGCCGGTATGTTTCGTACTTTATATAATGTTGAAAAACCAAGCGTTGGACTTTTGAATGTAGGTGTTGAAGAGGTAAAGGGCTTGGATGAAATCAAAAAAGCTGGAATAATATTGCGTGAAGTGCAATTAGAAGGGTTAGAATATAAGGGATTTATTGAAGGCAATGACATTGGAAAAGGGGTAGTCGATGTGGTTGTCACTGAGGGGTTTTCCGGTAATATTGCTTTAAAAGTTGCAGAAGGAACTGCACGGCAAATAGCTGGGCTTTTAAATATTGTTATGCGCCGTTCTATTTTTTCACGCCTTGGATACGTTTTGTCTCGAGGTGCTTTCCGTCAACTGAAACAGAGAATAGACCCTGATCGGATTAATGGTGGTGTGCTTTTAGGTTTAAATGGTATTGTTATCAAAAGTCATGGTGGTGTTAGTGCTGGCGGTTTTGCTTCTGCTATTCGCATTGGTTATGAAATGGTAAATAATGAACTTTTGAAAAAAATAGTTGAAGATTTAAGACACTTTCATGAAAATAAAATAACACTTTGAAAATGGTGAAGGTAGAGCTGTCAATTAATATGCAAACAATATGATCGGTATTCGTAGTAGAGATAAAAAATTCTAAGAGAGGGTGAGGACTGTATGATTCGATCAGTTATATGTGGTGTGGGAAGTGCTTTACCAAAAAGAAGTCTATCGAATGATGAGATTACCAAATTTGTTGAGACATCTGATTCGTGGATTGTTCAACGTACAGGAATTCGCCAACGTTACATTGCTGATACAAATGAGACGACTGTTTCTTTAGGGGTAGCAGCTGCACAAGCTGCACTTGAAAATTCAGGCATGACAATAGAAGATATTGATTGTATTATTTTAGCTACTTCAACACCTAACCATACTTTTCCTGCTTCTGCCGTTGAAATTCAGCATGCTTTGGGAATGAAGCATGGTTTTGCTTTTGATATTCAAGCTGTTTGTTCTGGTTTTATTTTTGCATTGACAACAGGAGATGTATATTTACGTTGCGGAGCAGCAAAAAGAATCTTAGTAATTGGATCTGAGACATTTTCTCGGCTTTTAGATTGGCAAGATCGTACGACATGTGTTTTATTTGGTGATGGTGCAGGTGCAGCTATTTTGGAAGCGCAAGAAGTTGAAGGTAATGTTATTGTTGATAGTGGTATATTGTCTGCAAAATTGCGCTCTAATGGTGCATATGTAGATAAATTATATGTTGATGGTGGTCCTTCAACTACACAAACAACAGGTTATTTACGCATGAGAGGACGAGAGGTTTTTAAACATGCAGTTGGTATGATAACCGATGTGATTGATGATTGTTTTGCAGCTGTTAATATGAATTCTTCTCAGTTAGATTGGTTTGTACCTCATCAGGCTAATAGACGCATTATTGAAGCGTCGGCTAAAAAGCTAGGGATCACATTAGATAAAGTTGTGATGACCGTTGATCAACATGGTAATACGTCTGCGGCATCAGTGCCATTAGCTTTAACAACTGCTGTTCAAGATGGAAGAATTAAAAAAGGAGATCTCATTATGTTAGAAGCTATGGGGGGGGGATTTACCTGGGGAGCAATTCTTGTTCGTTGGTAGATTATAGCGGCTTGACCATATTTGAATAAAACGTATAAATCGTTTTGTAACTTTAAATTTTAATAGGTGGTTATGATGACAGGTAAGACAGTAACGCGTGCAGATTTGGCTAGTGCGGTTTGTAGGAAAGTGGGCTTGTCATATACTGAATCGTCAGCTTTGGTTGAGTTGATTTTGGATGAGATTTGCAATTCACTTGTAAAGGATGAAGTGGTTAAATTATCTTCTTTTGCGACTTTTCAAGTCCGTAGTAAAAGTGAACGAATTGGGCGCAATCCCAAAACAGGTATTGAAGCACCTATTCCACCACGGCGTGTGGTAACATTTAAAGCTGCGAATATACTGAAAAAAAGAATTTTAGATGCTCATCGTGCAAAGCAGAAGTAAATCCGTGCAAATAAGCGATATTTTAAATATCTGAGGTTTGATAAAGAATTTAATATGGGTAATTTTTTCTGTTTAAGTAACAGATTTTGTATTAAAATATAATTGAGGATAATCTCTATTTTTGGTCAATCTTAGCAAGAAATTTGAACTTATTCAGTTATTATAAAATCATTAGTACAATATTTAAATTTAAATAAGGTATTGCAAAATGGACAAGAGCCCTGATGCTTTTCGGACAATTAGCGAAGTAGCAGAATTACTAGGGCTACCACAGCACGTGTTAAGATTTTGGGAAACACGTTTTGTTCAGATTAAGCCACTAAAGCGTGGTGGTGGAAGGCGTTATTATCGTCCTGTTGATGTTGATTTGCTCAATGGTATTAAACAATTACTTTATGGCAAAGGTTATACTATAAAGGGTGTGCAACGCCTTTTAAAAGAAAATGGCACTTCTTTTGTTATTGCGCTTGGTAATAGCGATCTTGATGACATGAATGTTATAATAGAAAAAGAATGTGCAAAACAAACATCTGAATCTACCAAAATTAATGAATCCACTAAAACTAAGTCAAAAAAGGCAGCATTTGGACTTTTAGGTTTTATGAAGGGTGAAGAAGAATCTGTTGGTGCTGTTAAAAGCCATCAAGACAAGACTGATAAAGCATTATTACAGGAAACACTCTTCGAATTGATTGAATGTAAACGCATGCTTGATAGAGCACGATAAGCGCTCAACAATTCTAGATTTAATATTGTAATTGCTTTTATTATTGAATGTTTATTAAACGGCGTAAATCTGGGGGGGTTGCTTCATTTGAGAGTTGTTTCATCACTTCTTCTATAGATAAAACAGTCTGATCTGTGCTTCCTAAACGGCGCATACTCACACTATTTGTTTCAGATTCACGTTTACCGCATACAAGGATTACAGGGACTTTTTGTAAAGAATGTTCACGTATTTTATAATTAATTTTTTCATTACGAAGATCTGCTGTGACTGAAAGGCCAATAGCTTTGAGTTTTTTCGTTATTTTTTCTGCATATTCATTTGCTTCAGATGTGATTGGAGCAACAACAACCTGTTGAGGGGCAAGCCAAAGCGGCATATGTCCAGAAAAATTTTCAATTAATATGCCAAGAAAACGCTCCATTGACCCCAAAATAGCTCTATGAATCATAACAGGCTGACGTTTTTCTGAATCTTTATCAATATAGAATGCTCCAAAACGCTCAGGTAGATTGAAGTCTACTTGTGTTGTTCCACATTGCCATTCGCGACCAATAGCATCTTTCAATGTATATTCAAATTTTGGTCCATAAAATGCACCTTCACCTGGAAGAATGCTTGTTTTAATACGTCCTTCTGATTTTTTCTCAATAGTTTTAAGAACAGATAACATTATATTTTCACAATGGTCCCATAATTCGTCAGAACCGACACGTTTTTCTGGACGCGTTGAAAATTTAAGACTAATTTCTTCAAAACCAAAATCTGCATAAGTTGATAGAATTAAATCATTAATATTAAGACATTCATCAGCTAATTGTTCATCTGTACAAAAAATATGTGCATCATCTTGTGTAAAGCTACGAACGCGCATAAGACCATGTAGAGAACCTGAAGGTTCATAACGATGAACGATACCAAACTCAGCAAGTCTAATAGGTAAATCTCTGTAAGACTTTAAACCGTGTTTAAAAATTTGCACATGACCAGGGCAATTCATGGGTTTGAGAGCGTAAATACATTGATCATCCCAATCATCAGCAGCTGGGGTTGTTTGAAACATATTTTCCTTATACCATCCCCAATGCCCCGATATTTCCCAAAGTGATTTATCAAGAACTTGTGGTGCGTTAACTTCGTCATATTTATGATCATCAAGACGACGGCGCATATAGCTAATTAAATTTTGGAACATTTTCCAACCTTTTGGATGCCAGAAAATCATTCCTGGGCTTTCTTCTTGGAAATGAAATAAATCCATTTCACGTCCTAGGCGGCGATGATCGCGTTTTTCTGCTTCTTCTAGCGTATGGAGATAGGCTTTTAGGTCATTTTCGTTAGCAAATGCTGTACCATAAATTCTCGTTAACATAGGATTATTGGCATCCCCACGCCAATAAGCTCCTGCGACTTTCATTAATTTGAAGGCATTGCCAATTTGGCCAGTAGATTGCATATGTGGACCACGACAAAGATCAAACCAATCTCCTTGATAATAAACTTTTACGTCTTGATCTTCAGGGATAGCATCAATAATCTCAACCTTATACAATTCGTTTTTTTCAGAAAAAATTTTCTTAGCTTTTTCACGAGACCAAATTTCTTTTCTGAAAGGTTTATTTCGTTGAATAATTTCACGCATTTTTTTTTCAATAATGGTGAGATCATCTAACGTAAAAGGTTGTTTACGTGCAAAATCATAATAAAAACCATTTTCAATAACGGGGCCAATTGTAACTTGTGTTTCAGGAAACAGTTCCTGCACTGCTTCAGCTAAAACATGAGCACAATCATGGCGTATCAATTCAAGTGCACGTGGATCGTCGCGAGTGATAATTTCCACTTGTCCAGATTGTTCTAATGGATCTGAAAGGTCTCGGATGATTCCGTTAAGGCTATAGGCAACTGCTTTTTTTGCGAGTGATTTAGAAATAGACTCGGCCAATTCTAAACCTGTCATTTCAGAGGGGTAATCACGTTTTGAACCATCAGGAAAAGAAAGAAAAATAAGGTCAGACATAAAACACCCCTTTAATCCAATTCCGCCAACGATTGCGGATGGTTTCGTGAAAACTTAACAATAGTCAGATAGAGTTAGTAGATTAATTTTCTATCAATATGCATTAAAAAAGAAAAGCAATTATTTATCATGTTTAGCAGAAATTTTCCAATAACGCCAAGGTTTATAAGAGTAATCAAGAGAAGTTGGTACAGGATCAAAGCCATATGTTCCAAATGGGCCACAACGTATGATACGAAAAAAGCCCATCCATGCACCAGCCCACAAACCATAGCGTGCAATCGCTTCATAGGCATATTCTGAACAAGTTGGAATATGGCGACATTGATTTCCAATCAAACTGGAAAGTGTTATTTGATAAAGACGTATCAACGTAGTACCAAGTAATCGTCCGGGTGTTTTTCGCCAAGGACCTGTATAATTGCGAGTTTGTATTTTTTTTTGTTTGGGCTGTAATTTAACCATTTATTTTTTCTTCAATTTGTTTAATACAATCTACCACTGCATCAAAGGTAAGCATTGTTGAAGCATGGCGTTCTTTATAATCCTTAATGGGTTGCAAACAGGAAAATGCTTCAAATGGAGCTGGAGGAGGAGGGCCATTTTCTGTTAACATATAAAGGATAGTTTCACGTAATGCTTTAAGATCTTGCATTTTTTTGCCAATAATATGATGCGCTAAAATAGAAGATGAAGCCTGTCCAAGTGCACATGCATATACTTCATGGGCAAAATCTATAACAATATCATTGTCTACTTTTAAATCCACAAGAACTGTTGATCCGCAAAGACGTGCATGTTTTTTTGACGTTGCATCAGGATTATTAAGACGCCCAATTCTACTTATATGGGCAGCATATTCAAGAATTTTATCGCTATAAATGTTGTCCATCATGAGCTGTTTCTTGGAATTTTAAGAGTTTTCACTATTCAAGCTTTTAATTCACTTGCGTAAAGATTATTATAAAATAAATAATGTGTATTAAATTATTTTATACATAATAAGCTGGAGTTTTTTAAATGCATAGTCCTACGAAAGGAATCGCTAAAGATCTTTCTCTATCTGAGAAAAAGCGTCCTAGTTTTAAAGAAGTGGAAGCAGCGGTTCGTACGTTGTTGTTATGGGTAGGGGAAAATCCAGATCGAGAAGGGCTTTTAAATACTCCCAAACGTGTTGCTAAAGTGTATAGTGAACTTTTTTCTGGTTATGATGAATCAGTTGAGGAGATTTTAGGAACAGTTTTTGAAGAGGTTTCAGGTTATAATGAGCCGATAATTATGAAGGATATTAGTTTTTATTCACATTGTGAGCATCATGTTCTTCCAATTGTTGGTAAAGCTCATATCGCCTACCTTCCCGATACAAAAATTGTTGGTCTTTCAAAAATTGCACGTGTCATAGATATTTTTTCTCGCCGTTTGCAAACACAAGAAGCCATGACAGCTCAAGTGGCTCATGCTCTAAAAACACATTTAAAACCCCGCGGTGTTGCAGTGGTCATTGAAGCTGAACATATGTGCATGGCTATGAGAGGGATACGAAAGCAAGGAGCTACAACAATTACAACAAGTTTTCATGGCTCTTATAAAGAAGATCAAGTTGCGCAGGCTAATTTAATGATGGTACTTCGCCAGTTATAATAAAGTGCGGAGTTTGGCAGTTTGTGTCTAAAATATACTGTGGTAGTTGAGTAAAATAAGTTATAAAAACACGAAAATGGGCTTGTATCGCGCTTTATGATTTGTTAAATCCCCAAAAGTGTAATGTATTTGGCCTCTACCATGTGCGGTCGTGGCGGAATTGGTAGACGCGCAGCGTTGAGGTCGCTGTGGGGCAACCCGTGGAAGTTCGAGTCTTCTCGACCGCACCATTTTTTTATTTAACATGTTGAAATATATAGACTTTTACTTAATTAAATAATTTCAGTCTATCTTTTAATTCACCCTTTAAAGTTTATACAATTTTACTTAGATTGTTGTTATTTACAGCGTATTGTCTTTAACAGAAATGCCAAAGGCTTCTTTTTTCCATCTTACTGTTCTACGTAGCCTTATATGATTTGGGGAATACTTCTTTCATCGCCCAATTGCGAATCCTTGTTATTGATATGCTGAAAGCTGTGCACATTCACGTGTCGCGACATATTTATCGCTATCATTAATATCTTTTCATTTTTTCTATTACATAAATGGGTAAGGGCGCTTAAGAGTATGAAAGCGAAAGAGTCTTCTATAGGTTATACAGCTTGTGTCAAGATTTGTATTTTTTGTTTTATTTCCTTTAAAAATGTTACGACAGCTTTATTGATGGATATACTCTAGTCTTATTCATTTTCATTATTATGCGGAATTCGTTGAATTTCTAAATGAATATGAATTAATTTACCTTTGAGTAGGGGATCATAACTGAAAAATTACACCATTTTGCTTCATGCAAACCATTTGGAACTGCATTTGAAAATATACTCAGGCTTGATTTACAATGATTGCTTATGTCATGTCTAAACCAAAGGTTTCAAGTTCTATTGAACACCATGCACGTGAGAGGCTAACCAAAAATATACAGAGCCAAATTGCTCGGCAATAATATATGGTCAATCAAAAGGTCCCACGCTCTTAAACTATACCAATTGTATACAAACAATATGATGATTTTAGTGTTTCAAACCAAACTATCGGAAGAAAAGTTTTTAAAAGGTACTTTCCAGTGGGGTGAGTGTGTTGCAGGGCAATAAAGCACGACATATCGCTAGAAACTTTTAAAATGACTGTACATTGTACACATAATTTATTGGGAAATAACAATTATCATACGCTATCTTCCTTCCATGGCGAGGTGGCTTTTAAGCCATAACATTCAATCACGAAAAAATGAATAAAAAGAATAGAAAAGGACTATCGGCTCGAGCGTTTGCAAAGAAGATGGGTGTTTATCCTAATGCGGTTGTTGCTCGTTTCAAGATGGGGAAGTTTAATGAAAGCGCTTTATGATGACGGTTCTATCAATGAAGAATTAGCAACAGCTCTATGGAATGAGAATCCCACCAAACAAGCCTATGTTTTAGGCGAAGATGAAAAACCTCGCACAAAGACAAAGTAGGATTCTATAGAAGGAGTTAATGAATACAAAATAAAACTTGAGAGAATGCAAGTAGTACTTAAAAGTGAGAAAATTGATCTTGAATAATTACGAGAGACAATTGTTGATCGTGAAGAAATAAAAAAAAGATAAAAATACATTGTTTTACAATAGTTTATGCATGTGTATTCCCCATCATTTTTGTATATATATGCTATAAGTTGGGTGTGATCCTATTAGAAAGAATAAATCACAAGGAGAAAAAGAATGAATTGTGAGGAAAAAAATGACTGATACATTTGAAAAGCGTAAACTAGATACCACCTACACAGTTTCACAATGGGCGGATGAAAACCATTATTTGACTATAGAAACCAGTGGTGAACCATTGGAAGATAAATCAGGAGAAGTCATTGATCCGGGTAGCTTGTATGCGCAACGTGAAGATTATCCTCTTGCCCCTGCCCAAGTAGTCCTCCTCACAGCGGGCATTAATGTACAAGATGATTGCTTAGAAATTGAAGTTGTAGGTTGGGGACGTGATGAAGAAAGTTGGAACATTGATTATCAAGTTTTGCCGGATGATCCCTGTTTTCAAGAGGTTTGGGATCAGTTGGATGAATATTTTAAAAAACGATGGCCACATCCTGGTTTCAAAGATGGGATACGAATAGCAGCAGCTTGTATTGATGTAGCGGGTCACAATATACAACCCGTTTACAATTATGTACGTTCTCGTGAAAGAAAGTGTATCTGGGGCATTAAGGGGCGCACAGGATCACGCCCTGTGTGGCCACATCGCCCCAGTAAAAACAACGAAGGACAGATTAATTTATATACCGTTGGTGTTGATTCAGCAAAAGATATTATCACAAATCGCTTTCGAAAATCAGGTTCTAAAGCGTCAGAATATGGTGCAACGCACTTTCATAAAAACCTTGATCGAGAATATTTTGAGCAGCTCACTGCTGAAAAGAGAGTTACTAAATATTTAAACGGTCATGAGCGGATAGAATGGCACAAAAGTAATACAGCAAAAAACGGAGCTCTCAATTGTAGGGTTTATGCTTACGCTGCTTTACAGGGTCTGATTTTAGCAGGACTCAATCTCAATAAAGAAGTTGATATCTTAGAAGATCGCTTGAAAAATCTTCAATCTTCACAGTACCTAAAAAGACTGAAACCAGAACCTCAAAAGCAACAAACCGCAATAAAAAGAAACCCTTATGTGGAACGAGGTTGGGGATGGTAATCTATGTATGAAAGTCAAACCAAATGAACTGGAAATACGAAAGACTTGCAAAACTTAAAAAGCAACGAAAACAACTGAAAAATGCGCTTTATTCAGGTGCTCAATCTGTGCGCTATGGCGATCAAGAAAGTCAATCATCGTTCTGGTGAAGATATACGCAAAGCCCTTACAATGCTGGCTGAGGAAATAGCAATTCTTGAAGGATACGAGTTTTCATATGTTTACTATCTTGAAATATCACGAGGTTATTTATGGTAGGTTTTCTGCAGTTTTAGTAATCATATAACTTACCTTTTGAAGCAGTAAACCGTAGCCGTCGATTAAAGAAGGTTTGATCCCGCAAAAAACACATCAATAAAGCCATTGAAGAATGTGGTGATACTATTGTTTCTCGTTTAAAATAACTTTATAACAATGACCTCTTTTATAGCTCAGCGAATTTTAGTACTGATGTGAGATGGGATCAAGCCTTATCTTAAAATTGAATGGATTTAGGAAGAAAAAGCTTCTTGATCTTTGGCGGTAATGGATAAATGAGGCTGATTACAATGAAAATACTAGTTTTTATACTCTTCAAAAAACAATCACTTACGTGCTTCTTTTAAAGAAATTTTTGTAACAGAACCAAGCCCCATTTCACGGCGTTTGTTGCGGTATGTATAACGAAAAAACCAAGCGCGTGTATTGTCTTTTCGAACATTTAACCACAAACCTGCTCCGTCACAATGCTTACCCTGAGGAGACGTCTTTATAAACGATGCTGATAACCTATGAATTGCCCTCACTTAATCCTCTTTCTTGACTACTTTTTAGTCCATTTTTAATTTTTGATATGAGTTTTTTTCTTTAACAATTAATTTTCTTATTGAATCATAAAACGTTATATACAACAGCACGTCTTTGCACCATTTTATATAATTGAATTCATATTGTTAAAGCCTACTTTGCCCTCTCGCAGTATTATTTATATTCTTTATTATTACTATTTGTATTTTCTTTTATTATTGTGGAAGTGTGGATGAACACAAAAATTCCTTCTTTATCTATTTTTATTATAATACATTTCTAATAGTAATTCTATTTAAGTTCGTGAAGAGTCATTTTTTTACTATAAACTTAAAGTGTGAAATCTTTTTTAATAAGGTTGGGTGGTGTTGTAATGAAAATATTTTTAAAATGCGTAATATTTTTTATTTGCACCACTTTGCTCATAGCGTGTGCCAATCAGCGTGCTGTTCTTTGGCATGGGATAAATGCAACACCATCTATGATTGCTACGCAACGAGAGGTTGAAGGTGGATTAATTTCTCCGAAAGCTATCGTTCCAGTGTATGTTGCAACAAGTCGCAGGGCCCAAGACAATTATTCTCAACCTTATGGGGCAGAGCGATCAAATAGAGTGTATTACAATCGCGTTGATGTAGGAATTCCTCAACAGCATATGAAGGGTATCGTTGAAAAAAACGCGTATAAACCCAGTCTTGATAGATATTTTACAGCAGTGGCTTTGCAACAATATGACAATAAAGAACGGTTTAAACGGCAATTAAATCTTGCGTTAGCCAAAAAGCCAAAAGGAAAAAAAGAAATTTTTCTTTTTATTCATGGTTATAATAATAATTTTGCAGATGGCACATTCCGCACAGCTCAATTTTCTTATGATTATTCTTTAGATGCAGTTGCTGTACATTATTCGTGGCCTTCTGCTGGATCCATGCCTTTTTATATTTATGATCGTGATAGTGCTAATTTTGCACGTGACGGGTTAATAGAACTCTTAACAGTTATCAGCGAAACATCAGCTGATCAAATTTCGGTTATTGCGCATTCTATGGGCAATTTCGTTATCATGGAAGCATTTAGAACTTTAGCTTTGCAAAAAAAGTATAAACCAATTTACCGTATTACAAGTTTCTTAATGGCGGCACCAGATATTGATCTTGATGTATTTGAACGCCAACTTCATGATATAAAAAAACTACCTCATCCAACAGCTATTTTAGTATCTCGTAAAGATAAGGCTCTCGCTTTATCAAGGCGTCTTACGGGTGGGCATGCTCGCGTAGGGGATGGTTCAAGTATTGAAATATTGCGCAAAAATAAAATAGCAGTTTTAGATTTTTCTAATGTTGATGGTGGGGCGCATAGTGTATTTGCATCTTCTCCAACATTAATGGCTCTTTCTAGGGAAGGGTCTTTGGCTTCAGCGATTATGCAGGGTACGGAATTATCACCTGGTCAAGAGATTTTTGCTGATAGTGGTCATATTTTGAAGAAAACAACAGATTTTATTCTTTCTGCACCTATACATCTTTTGTCTCCTTTAACTCATTATTAGATGTGAGGCTTGGAAAGCATAATGTCTAATATAAATGAATTAAGGGCAATATTTTGCAAGTATTTTAGCACTTTTTTTAGAATAGTCTTATAAGGTAAAAGTGAATAGTGGGATAATTTTGTAAAACCAGTCATTAGGTGAGTTTGTGATGGTTACAGAAAAGCACTATGTTAACACATCTACATTAGTTGATTATTTATCCTATTCTGCAGTTAAGCTACTAGATGTTTATGCTATGCTTTTGAAGGTAAAAAAAGATAGCAAGGGAAAAAGCCCAGATTTATTGCGTCAAATTGATGTTACTAAAAAGCAGCTAGATGAGATGAGTTATGCTCTTATTTTGGAATATCGCAAGCGTCAAGAACATGAGCGTTTTTTAAAACAAGTTTTAATATCAATTTCTGATCAACTATTTTCATTGAATAATAATTTTAAAGAAACGAGTCGTTTTTTATTTCAGGAAATTAGAACACTTCAATCTCAGATGCAGTGTTTCTGTGAAGGTAGAGAGAAACAATCTCTATTAAATAATCAAGAATCTTCCCGTTCTACGTCAAAGATTGATGAAGTCATTAAGCGATTACAAAAAGCACGAGAAAAGCTTTCTTTTGAAAATCCACATCTCTTTGAAGAGTAAGATTGCATAAAATTAGAATTAAAATGCTTTCTAGATTGAGATTTCTACTTTGTGATGAAGTTTCAAATTTTTCGGTTACCAAAAAAATACTGATTACAAATAAAACTGTTCTTTATAAAAATAAATACAATTAAAAATAATATTATATTACACTACAAATTATCTTTTTTATCAAACAATTTGGATTTTAACTTATAAAGTGCGTTTTTTTTATGAATTATAAACCTACATTACTATTTATTATACTTATTATATGTTTATCAGTAGGTGGTTTGATTTCTACAGATATCTTTTTGCCTGCACTTGGAGAGATGCGTTATCATTACCAGGTTACTGAATCTCAAATTCAAAGTACAATAGCAATTTTTTTGTTGGCGTTAGCTTCTGGGCAACTAATCTATGGGCCTCTTAGCGATAATTTTGGGCGTAAAAAGACACTTTTATTTGGTTTGTTTTTATGGCTGTTTGCAACACTTGGTATAATTTATACAGATACTCTCCAGGCTTTACTTGTATTGCGTTTTTTGCAAGGTCTTGGAGCTTGTGCAGGGATTGTTTTGAGCCGCGCTATTGTCAATGATTTGTTAAATAAACAAGAAGCAGGAAAACTTTATCTAGTTATTTTTCCGTTTGTGGGGGCATCGCCAGCACTAGCACCGTTCATTGGGGGAATATTATTACAGACTTTTCATTGGCAGGCTACTTTTATCTTTTTAAGTCTTTTTATACTCTTAACTATTGTGTTATGTTGCTTTGTGCTGACAGAAACTTTACCGCCTATAAAACGTCAATCTTTTACTACTGTAGGACTCATTAAGAACAGTTTCGGGGTTCTAAAAAATAAACAGTTTCTCTTTTATGCACTTATTCCGTGTTTTGCTTACGCAATTTATTTTGCTTATATCGTAGAATCACCTTTTTTACTAACAACTTTAGGTTTGTCGTCCGCCTACATTGGTTATAGTTACATTGGTGTTTCTCTAACTTATATCTTGGGTAATTTAGTGGCGAGAAGGTTTCTCAAGAGAGAGGCTATGGAACAAACTATACGGCGTGGATATATTATTTTTGTCATAGGGGGAATGTTGTTTGCTTTACAAATATTTGTAAGCCCATGGCCACTTGTGACAAGTTTAATAACTATTTCTATTATTACTTTTGGTAATGGTTTTTTATTGCCGTTGGGAACTGCATTGGCCATTTCATCTCATTCACACGCTGCTGGAGCAGCATCTGGCGTTATGGGAGCTTTGCAATTGGGTAGTGCTGCATTAAGTGCCGCAATTATCGGAAAAATATCTGGACATATTCCATGGGTTGTAGCGATTTTATTGGCTACATATTGCCTAGTAGGTTTTATCATTTATATTCGAAGAGCGCATTATTTTATGACTTTGGAGATAAAATCGTAAGCTAAATTAAAAGATACAATGGGAAAATTTTTGCTTTGTGAGGAAGTTTCAATTTTTTCGGTTACAAGCAATTTTGAAACACGTTTGAGTAATTTAGCTGTTAAATAGGGTGTTACGAAGCTTTTTATTTGCAAGAGATTATTAAACACGGAATAAAGGAAGCGGAGGATTATTACTTAGCTTGATAAGTGAAAGAGCGTGTTTGGAATGGAGATGCTTTTTATAACTTTGAGGAGGTGCGGCGTGAGCTTGGCTTGGACGATAGATATGAAAAAAGTTCCCAATTTTTTAAAAATAAAGTAAGAAGCACGGCGGATTATAATTTTTATGTCAATACATTGCTCCTCTCGAAAATGTATGTGCAATGGGTAAGTCCAGAGGTCAATTATTAGGTTTATAGAAGCATCATGTAGGAGATTACAGGATACTTCTGTAACCTTCTATGATAAGGAGTTTGTTGTGTTAGTTTTGGCTGTTAGATACAGGAAGAATATATATAAAGTTAAGGCAAATGCTTCGACTATTTTAAAATTAACATCATATCTTTGTATCCTCCATTAAAAATATTTAATAATTGATATTATTTACAACTATTAACTATATTATGGCTCCATCATATCGTATACTCTTTGAATATCTGTACAAAATTGTGGAACCTTTTTAATAATTTCACTATAAGCAGGTGTAGTAATTGCTACATCTATTGTAGACACTAGATCTGCCATTTGCGTTTCTGGGGTCATACCATCAGGGGAAGTAAGAAATTTTTCTGCGTACTTAAATATTGGATCTTTAAAATTTTGTGCCGAAATAAAAGCATTTTCTTTCCAATTATAGTCATAGCGTAGTGTACGTATATATGCTGGCAAGTTTGTCCATGACATTTCTTTATTATAATCACCCTGTAATAAATTTGCATAACGTCCACACAAAGTAATAAGTATGTGACGATGTCGTACTAAATGAAATCTTGAAAAGAAGTTATTATAACCACGAGAGTATATATATGCTGATGCTTTTTGCATTTTTTCGTAGTGTTCTAAATTTTTGTATTTTTTACTCACATATTTGTAATAAAGCGCATTATACTGATCTAAATCATTTACATTGGTACATCCAAATATCACTAAGGCGGGTAATAAAACTATAAATTTGACGATACGTATCATGATATTCTCCCCACCTTTTGCTTAATCAGTAATTTTTTACTACCGTATAATCGATTCGTTGAAAGGGAGCAATTTACACTAATTTAGATTGATTGAGATAAAAGTATACTAGATCGTGATTTTTTAGTTGACAGGGGTAAAAGAATACAGTATTTAATGACATTGTGGTACTAGTTTTATTGTGCCCAAAATTACAGTAATAATACTATTTTTATTTTTTACTATATTGCTAGAAGCCCTGCAAATGCGGGGTTTTTTGTTAAAAATATCAAGTTTATTCGTTTTTATTGATTGACGATTTATTGACCTTCTCTTTGTTCTCGAGAGTGAGGTCTTTTTTATATCTCAATCATTCAAAAGGAATAATCTATGGCATCTAGAGTAGAAAGGGTGAACTTTTGTATAACCACTTTCAAAGATATATAGGTCAAAGAATAAAGAATAGAGAAAACAGAATGACATTCTGTCGTAATTTTTCTATATTTTTCAAAGATTGTGCTGCAATATCTCAACAAAGGCTCTAGAGTTTACTGTATTAAAGATCAATTACAAACGCACGGATGGCAAGGTAAAAATGGACAAGAACGTTACATAATGGGAATTGTCTTGCCGCCATATAAGGGTGAATTAAAGCTACTGTGCAGAGAAAATGATGATGATTTTTGTCAAGAGAAGGCTTTACTCTATGACAAAAGCTCAATTTGTAGCATGGATTGAGCAAAATTCTGAAAAGTTTGAACAAGTTATGAGCGGGCATATAAAAGATATGCACCTTAGCTCACTAAAGATAACCAAGTGATGTTGCTTGGTTATGCCGCACAAATGCGGCATTTTTTTAAACAAAACAAAGAAAGGTATTTTAAAAAATGGTTACAACACAAATAGATATCAATGACCCATTAGCAATTAGCGTTTTTGCTAAGGAGCTCAATACAGAGATTTTAAAAGCATTGCCCATTACACCACTTATGGGGAAAGGTAAAAATAGCATCATCCAAGTTGAGGATAAATTAGGAAAAACAGCGGGTGATTCAATCACAATGGGATTACGGGCCAAACTTATGGGTGATGGTATTAGCGAAGGCCAAAAGCTCAAAGGTAATGAAGAATCGTTCCAGTTTAGTGATAGGATATTTATTGATGAGCTTGCTCACGTTGTACGTATTAAAAATGAAGGGTCGATCGATCAGGAACATGTTTTATTTAATCTGCGTAAAAAGGCGAAAGATAGATTTATTGATTGGTATGTAGACTGTTTAAGCATGATGTTTTTTATTCAAGCTACAGGGTATACAGTGCCATGGATGAAGCTTGAGGGGTGCACCATGCCAATTGAACCTGCGCATTATGGTTTTAATAAACCCTTAGAGCCAAGCAGTATGCGCATTGTTCGCCCAGGTCAGAAAAAAGCTGATGAAGAACTTACAAAAGACGATAAATTTACTCTATCTCTTATCGATCAAGCTGTGCTGCACGCAAAACTGGCTACCCCTCAAATTAGACCGGTGCGTATCAATGGAAAAAGTGTCTATGTGATGTATCTTCATCCAACACAGGTGACGCAATTACGCACAAATAAAGATTTTAATCAATGGGTGAATATTAACAAGGAAGTTTATGATAACCCAAGTTTTAAAAACACAATTTTTGATGGGGCAGTAGGGATGTATAATGATGTTATTTTACGTGAAGATACATATGTGCCTCACGGTGTTGATTCAAAAACGAAAGAACCTATTTTATCTGTTCGACGTGCTGTTTTGCTTGGTGCACAAAGTATTATCATGGCTTATGGGCGTGTTGGCAACAGTGAAGTCCAAGGTAATGAAGAAACACGCTATAATTTGGTGGAAAAGATGTTTGATTATGAATCTAAGTTTGGTGTGCTTACCAGAACTATTATTGGTATGAAAAAGTCACGCTATACTTTATCGTATTCTAATCAGGGGGAACAAGACTTTGGTACCATTGTCATCCCATCTTTTGCTGAAGGTAATGTATAATATCAATAAGCAAAATGAGATTTAAATAATATTTAGAAAATTAATAAATTTTTATATCTTAGTTTTCTGAGAATGATATTTATTGCAATTAACTTACTTTAGTTTTTTGGATTGAAAATTCCTATGTATTTGTTTTTACTAGAAATTTCTGTAATTATCTAAATGAATTTAATTATATAGCCATTAACTAAAAAGCATAAAGGGGAGAAGTGTTGTCTATCTTATTTTAAAAAGAACTACCTTTAGTTATTAAGTGGACTTTTTCCCATTGGTGATGCAAATAGTAAACAATGAATAATTTAATTATAACACAAACCAATGGCCAAATTGAGAAAATCTAATTTTTATAAAACACAAGAGTTATTGGGTATATAAATGACTATACACTAGAAGAAAATTTTGAATACAGTACTAAGATTGCGTCAGACAATAGAAACGAGTTCAGCGTCAGCAAACTTTGAAGTTTTTACAATCAAAAGGGCATAGTGATAAAGAGGCGCAAGTAATTGCACAAAACATTAATCTTGCTATGAAAATTATTAGCGATACATTAAGTCCTGTCGGCCCTCAGGAGGCTTATAGAATATTGATGTAAGAAAAAATAACACAAGGATAGCTTAATAATATGGCTTTCTACGTTGCAACATAGGCAGGCGAGATTATGCTTATCCAAGGAATATAACACTCTGCTTCTGCATTAAGGGAAAATAAATCTGGGTTAGGTTTTAACAATGTATTCTCAGAGCCTAAGCCTGGGTATATATACATTAACCTATTATTTTATCCCTAATCTTAAAAAATAAAATCAATAGGTTGTACGATAATAAAAAGCATATGGTGCCCCCAGAGAGACTCGAACTCCCGACCCCCTGATTACAAATCAGGTGCTCTACCAACTGAGCTATAAGGGCATTACTGTATCGGAAGTAACACAAACTTACAAAAAGGCAAATAGAAAATTATAGATTTCAATACATATTTTTAAAAAAGTATATTTTAAAGTTGAAATAGTTGGATTTGTATTATGCTCTTATCTCTTACAATTTTAATGTTTATTAAGAGATAAATAAAGCGTTATTCAAACCTAATCACTTTTGCTACTGTTTATAAATTTGGTCAAGCTGATTTATCAGCAAGATACTTTTCTAACCAGTGGATGTTATAGTTTCCATCAATAATATCTTGGTTACCAATAAGATCGCGAAATAAAGGTAACGTAGTTTTAATTCCATCAACCACAAACTCATCTAAAGCACGTCGTAAACGCATCATACACTCTAAGCGTGTACGCCCATGAACAATTAATTTGCCAATTAAGCTGTCATAATAAGGTGGAATATAATAACCTGAATAAGCACCTGAATCGACACGAACCCCTAAACCTCCAGGTGTGTGAAAATGTGTGATAAGTCCTGGTGATGGCGTAAAGTTAATTGGATTTTCAGCATTAATACGGCATTCAATAGCATGGCCAGAAAAACGAATATCATCTTGTGCAACTGAAAGCCCTTGACCAGATGCAATATGAATTTGTTCATGGACCAAATCTATACCTGTAATTGCCTCAGTTACAGGATGTTCAACCTGTAAACGGGTATTCATTTCAATAAAATAGAATTCTCCATTTTCATAAAGAAATTCAATAGTTCCTGCTCCACGATAACCAAGTTTTGCGCAAGCATTTGCAACAATGGAACCAATCTTTTTTCGTTCAAGTTCATTAAGGGCAGGTGAGTATGCTTCTTCCCATACTTTTTGATGGCGTCGTTGAAGTGAACAATCACGTTCTCCTAAATGAATGGCATTGCCAGCTCCATCACCTATAACTTGAATTTCAATATGGCGTGGTTTTTCTAAATATTTTTCGATATAAACTGCATCATTATTAAATGCAGCACGAGCTTCTGAACGTGCTGTATTGAAAGCAGTGGAAAGTTCTTTTTCAGAACGAACGACTTTCATACCGCGCCCGCCACCACCTGCAGAAGCTTTAATAATAACAGGGTAACCGATTTCATCAATAATACGCAGAGCTTCTTTTTCATCAGTTACAGCTCCATCTGAACCCGGTACAATAGGAATTCCAAGATTTTTAGCGGTTTTTTTTGCTTCAATTTTATCACCCATGATGCGAATATGCGCAGATGTTGGGCCAATAAATGTAATTTCATGGGCTTCTAAAATGTCTGCAAATTTTGCATTTTCAGAAAGAAATCCATATCCTGGATGAATAGCATCAGCTCCTGTAATCTCGCACGCAGAAATAATTTGGTGAATATTTAAATAAGAATCACGAGATGGAGGAGGGCCAATACAAACACTTTCATCAGAAAGACGAACATGCATAGCGTCAGCATCAGCAGTTGAATGAATAGCTACAGTTTTGATTCCAAGCTCTTTACAAGCCCGTAGGATGCGAAGAGCAATTTCTCCTCGGTTAGCAATGAGGATTTTCTGAATCATATCTACCTCTCGCTTTATTCAACAATAATAAGTGGTTCATCAAACTCAACTGGTTGAGCATCTTTAACAAGAACAGCAGTTACGGTGCCTGAACGTGGTGACGGAATATGATTCATTGTTTTCATTGCTTCAATGATGAGCAATGTTTGACCTTCAGAAACATTTTGTCCTATTTCTACAAAAGGTTGTGCACCGGGTGCAGGTGCAAGATATGCAGTACCAACCATTGGAGATGTTATTGCGTTATTTGATTGCTCTTCTTTTGTCGGGGTTGGAGCCGTTAGGTTTGAAGAAGAGGTTACAGTAGGAGCCGGAATAGACGCATAAATTGTTTGTTCAGAAGCTGCTAAAGTGTTTTGGCGTGATACACAAATACGAAGCCCACCTTGTTCAAGCTCAATATTAGTTAAATTTGTATCATTCAAAATTTTAGCAAGGTCGCGGATAAGTTCCATATTAATTTCGGTATGTTTAGTCGCATCCGTTTTTTTTATTGCCATTTTATTTATAACTCCTTGATCAATAAAGATCATCGCTATTTACATTTTTATGCTTAAATGTCTCTAGGCGGTTCATTACCTTTTTGTCTGGTGTTTTCATTACACTTTGCAGTTTTAGTTTATTCTGCTCGACAAAGTCACACTTATAAGCTTGTTAACAAAAAAGAGAAAGTTAGAAAATATATTTTGATATCTCTCAATAGTTTTAGTGGGGTAAAAAAAGGTTTCATTGTATGCTCTCTATTGCTTCTTTTAAAATATCTTCACTTACAGCTCCAATGAATACTTTATCGCCAATAATATGAGAGGGAGTACCGTTAATATTTAATGTGGAAGCAATTTGAATATTTCTTTTAAAGGACTCCTGCAGGTTCGGGTTTTGTATTGCATTATACAGATCTTTTTCATTTGCTCCTAATGAAACCGCTATTTTTATAGCCTTGGCTTTGTTTGCACGATTCTGGCTCGTTAAAAGTTTTTTATAAAATTGGAAATATTTCTCTGGAAATTGTTGTCGAAAAGCATAAGCAATTGTATGCGCTTCTATCGAATCAGGACCTAAAATGGGTAAATCTTTGATAATTATTCGCAGGTCTGGGTATTCTTTTATTAAGTTTACCATACTAGGGTAAAAACGTTTACAAAAATTACAATTGTAATCAAAAAATTCAACAAGTGTTACTTTACCATTTGGATTGCCAAAAACAGCATCGTGAGGAGATTGAAAAATTTCCTTTTCTAATGATTTAACAACAAAAGCTTGTTGTTCCTCTATCCCCCCCAGCTTTTTTTGGAGGACAAGCTGCATTTCAATCATAATTTCTGGATTTTGGAGAAGGTAGTCTTTTACAATTTCTCGGATATAATCATCGTTTGTACGTGTTGTGAGTTTTTCACTAAGTTTGGATAAAAAAGTGGAATCTTCCAGAAGCTGTATTTTAAGGCTTTCTGTGATTGAATTATTTAATGTTGTCTCTTTTGCTTTTAAGCTTGATAGAGGTAAGCAGATTAAAATACTTAACGTAACTATCACTGAAAATTTTGCAATGAATGTTGTTGTTAAGTGTTGAAGCTGATGTGTCATCTATATATCTTTATATTTTAATAGAGTATCTATAAAACTATAGGGGAAGTATTATGTATACGCAACAAAACATTGAATCATGGCATAAACTTAGTGGGTAATAGAAATAACATCAATTGCTTTTTTTACTACTATGAAAAATTATTCTATGATGCATGATTTGCAGTAGCTATATTTTCTACTCAGGTTGTTTTTTGTATTGAAAAACCTGAAATAAACGCACAAAAATAAATATTCTTCTAATCTTAATGCCATAAGGTCACTTTAATAAAAACTTTTTTTAAAGCTGCTATATTGTGTGTTATATAATGCCTTTCTATTATAATTATCTCAAAGTATGGCAAAACAATGCAAATTTTACAAAATGTTTGAAGAACCATAAATATTTTCTCAATGCCTTAAATATTGACCACTAAAATGTTTATTAGACAGTTTATTTTTTGCTCTAATATATCTATTCTTTTGAAGCTATATTTTTTAGTTTTTACAATAGTTTGATGGTGATATTTTTCTTTTTTTATTTAATGCCATTTTAATTTATTCTGGTATCAATATTGTTTATATTAAATAAACAGTAGTCCCATATTGGAGTGAGAATAATTCATACCGATTTAATTATCTTTTATATTGAGCACAGTGAAGCAAAATGCATTTAATATGAAAGTGAAATTATGAAAGCCACAACGCATTATGATTTGTTTATTATTGGGGGTGGGATAAACGGATGTGGAGTGGCAAGAGATGCAGCAGGTCGTGGGTTTAGTGTTGGATTAGCTGAAATGAACGATCTTGCATCGGGTACGTCAAGTGCATCAACAAAGCTTATTCATGGTGGTCTTCGTTATCTTGAATATTATGAATTTGGACTTGTTCGTGAAGCATTGAAGGAACGAGAAATTATTTGGCGTATGGCTCCACATATTGTGCGTCCTTTGCGTTTTATTCTTCCCTATCATAAAAGAATGCGTCCTGCTTGGATGTTACGTTTTGGGTTTTTCCTTTATGACTATCTTGGTGGTTGGAATCAAAAACTATGGCGTAGCAAAAAGGTTGATTTTTCAAAAGAATTTAGCACTCCACTTCAGAAAATTTATAATAAAGGCTTTGAGTATTCCGATGCAACAGTAGATGATGCCCGTTTAGTTATTGCCAATGCACGCGATGCAAAAAAAAGAGGGGCTGACATAAAAGTACGCACAGAAGTTTTATCTTTAAAAATAGAAGAACAAAAATGGCTTATAACGCTTCATGATAAGTTAAATAATCAAGAATATTGTGTTTCTGCCTCCTATATTGCAAATATGGCAGGACCTTGGGTCAATCATATTTTAAGCAATGTTTTAGATTATAAAGAATATTCACCAGTGCGGCTTGTCAAAGGGTCTCATATCGTAGTCCCAAGCCTTTATACTCATGATCGTGCTTATATTTTTAAAAATAATGATGGCCGTATTATTTTTGCTATTCCGTATCAAGAAGAATTTACATTAATTGGAACAACAGATTATGACTATCAAGGTGATCTTACTGATATTCGTATTAGCAATGCAGAGATTGACTATATTTGCGCAGCAGCAAATGAATATTTCGCTCAACCAATATTACGTGAAAACATTGTGTGGAGCTATTCTGGCGTTCGCCCGCTTTATGATAATGGTGCTACAAAAGCACAAGAGACTACACGTAATTATGTTTTGAAAGAAGTGGGCATAGGAAGTGCTCCACGAATTCTTAATCTTTATGGTGGCAAGATTACAACTTATCGTAAATTAGCTGAAGATGTAATGAAGTTTGTTGAAAAGGCGCTTGGTTCTAAGGGGGTGGCGTGGACAATAAATTCAGTGCTACCTGGTGGTGATTTTCCGTGTGATCAACTGGGTATGATTGAAAAAAAGATTGCTCTTTTGCTTCCAGATTTAGATGCATTTACATGGCGCAGGCTTGCTCGCTCCTATGGTACAGAAGCACTCATAATATTTGCCAATGGTAAGGCAGATAGAGGAAAAGATTTTGGGCATGGACTTTATGAAGTAGAAGTCAAATGGTTAATGGAAAAGGAATGGGCTAAGACGTGTGAAGATGTATTATGGCGTCGTTCAAAACTTGGACTTTTATTGAATAAACAAGAAACTGATGTTCTTGCTACTTATATAAAGGATAAAAGAAAGATCGACTAAAATTATAGATCTTATTGATTAATTAGCACTACGGTATTTTTAGTATATTTGTACCGAGACAATTTCTAATATATCACAATATTAGTCTTGTTATTACCTTATTTTAAAATGATCAAAATCCTTTAGATTTTAAAATGGTAAAATGTGTTGTGAAAAAATAGCAAAGATGAATTTGGGGTACGAGTGTTCCGTAGTTGAAATATGGAATAGTAAAGCAAATTTAGCTGTATCTAATGAAGGAGAACAATGCCTTTTGTATTTACTATTTAATTTTAACAAAATTTAGGTAATTTAGAAAAGGCAATAAGTATAAAGCGCGTTTTTATATCCTCAACCGATAGTAGAAAGTGATAAAAACTATTGTGGGTAGGAAAAAAGACATTTCTCGTATACATGAATAAAATGCTATGAATGAAAATGTATAAGTAATGCTTTTATGACGTTGTATAATTCTCCATCATTAGTAAAATTTGCAGTAGCACCAATGCTAGATTGGACGGATCGGCATTGCCGTTTTTTTTATCGTCTTTTGACAAAAAAAGCACTGCTTTATACTGAAATGGTTGTAGCAGATGCTGCAATCCATGGCATTCGTGAACGACTATTGGGTTTTAGTGATGATGAACACCCAATTGCATTGCAATTAGGTGGATCGGATTCGCAAAAATTAGCAGAAGCGGCGCGAATTGCAGAAGACTTTGGATATGATGAAATAAACCTCAATGTTGGTTGTCCATCAAATCGTGTTCAAGCAGGCATGTTTGGTGCTTGTTTGATGCTCCATCCTGATATTGTGGCAAGAGCTGTAGAAGCAATGAAGCAGGCTGTGACCATATCTGTGACTGTTAAATGTCGTATAGGTGTAGATAAACAAGATGAAGAATTAGCCTTAGATATTTTAGCTGACCAAGTATGGAACGCCGGCTGTGATGCGCTCTGGGTGCATGCACGCAAAGCGTGGTTAAAAGGATTAAGTCCGAAAGAAAATCGTGGTATTCCAGAACTCAATTATGAAAGAGTTTATAAATTAAAACGTAAATATCCCCATAAATTTATTGGGATAAATGGTGGAATTCAATCAGTTGATGAAGTCAAAGAACATTTAAAATTATGTGATGCCACCATGGTGGGACGGAAAGTTTATCACGATCCAGCTTTACTCATGTCCATTGATTCTAAAATATATGGTCAACCGCACAGCGATCTTAGTGATTGTGATCTCATTGATGCTATGTGTGATTATGCTGCTAAACATATAGCTTCAGGTGGACGTCTTTCTCATGTGACACGCCATATGATTAATTTATTTCATGGTCGAAATGGTGCACGTCGGTGGCGGCAAATATTATCAAATGACGCAACAAGAAGAGATGCAGATGTGTCTGTTTTAAAAGAAGCTTTTGCTGCTTTTGTTTAAGATAAATTTCGTTGAAATTCTAAATTATATTCTAATATTTTACATTAATTTATTTATATTATATATTGTAATTTATATATAATTTTATAATTATATTAAACAATCAAAAGAAAAGGGGAGGCGCTAAATACGATCATCTATTGATAATGAAACCCTGTTAAAATTTGAAAAAGAAGATGTGAAGGACTTTTTTATAAATACATATGTAATAAATACTGAAACATTACGATTTTTGGAATGTTTTCGCGGTAAAGAATCCATAAATTCGGTAAGCTTACCTTTGTTAAAGCATGCTAGTTATATATAGATGTTATGAGTAGGGTACAGATAAGCATTTCTATAATAAAAATAAGTCGCATTATTAGCAATATTATCAGCATTTAGAAATAAATGATTTTAAAAAATTAAAGATAAATCATTACTTCAATTACAACGTAGTATATTTATACTGTAAAAAAACAACGAATTATTTATACTCTGTTTATAAGATAAAATTTTATTGATACGCTATAGAGTTAAAAAGATATTTTTATGAACAGCAGTCCATTTGATGATTTTCATGCATTATTAACAAATTTACCAAGTCCTGATGAGTTTTCTATGATTTTGGCTAGAAAACAGCAAACACAATTAGTAAAGCCACAGGGAGCTCTAGGAAAGTTGGGAGATATCGCGGTTTGGTATGCAGGGTGGAGAGGTGAGGAAAAGCCAATTATAACACAGCCTTTAGTGGCTATTTTTTCTGGTAATCACGGTATTGTTGAGGAAAATGTTACACCGTTTCCGCAATCTATGACACAAGAGGTGGTAAAAAAGATTACTGCTGGTGGTGCGGCCATCAATCAAATCTGCATGGCTTATAATCTTAGACTAAAGGTATTTGACTTAGCTCTAGAATGCCCAACAATGAATATTACTAAAGATGCAGCAATGGGTGAGCATAATACAGCTGCAACAATGGCATTTGGTATGGAATCAATTGCTGGAGGAACAGATCTTTTGTGTATAGGTGAAATGGGAATTGGTAACTCGACAGTAGCATCAGCCTTATGTCTGGCTTTATTTGGTGGGGAGGCTGAAGAATGGGCTGAATCTGGTAGGGGGGCTGTAGGAGAATTTTATGAACGCAAAGTGAGGGCAATAAAAACAGCTATTTCTTTACATGAGGGTTATTTAAATGATCCTTTTGAAATTATGCGTCGCTTAGGAGGGCGTGAAATTGCAGCGATGGTGGGTGCTATCTTAGCAGCAAGAATGGAAAAAATTCCAGTTATCTTGGATGGTTTTGTAGCAACAGTAGCAGCAGCAGTATTATATAAAATAAATCCAAGGATACTTGATCATATTATTATTGGTCATATTTCTTCTGAACCAGCTCATCGTAAGCTTTTGGAAAAAATTGAAAAAGAACCACTTTTAGATTTAAAGATGTGTTTTGGAGAAGGAACAGGTGCGGCTATGGCTGCGGGTGTGGTCAAGGCTGCTCTTTTAACCCATGCACAAATGACAGCTTGTGAACAAGAAGATTAGAAAAAATAATAATGTGATCAATAAATATCGAGAAGAGTTTTAAGAGTTCTACTCATTTTTTGCTGTTTTATATAATCAAGGGGGTATATTGCCATCAGTTAATTCTATTATGAAAAAAGATGGGAAGCTGCAGAACGTCAATTTAACAATTAAAATCTTTTATAAAAGCCATCATGCTTTCAATATTGGAACTACAAAACGCAATAAGTAGTAGGTGTTTCAAACTTTATTTGATAAAATTTAATCATTTCGTGAAATTTTTTATAATTTTTGAAAAATATTAGAATTGTTTACGATGTTACTTGAGTCAAATAGGAATAACTGTGATATACGCAGCTGCTTTTTTAAGAAAAGTAGCAACACAACATTAAATAATACTATTTTTTAGAGTTTTTAAATTTTGTGCCAGAAAAGGGTTATAAAAATCAATTTTTTAAGGCAAATCGATGACAGAAAATGGTAATATTTTCTTGCGAAAAATAAATTTAAGATCAAGATAATTTATCCTTTTTTCTTCAGTACTAAATTATAAAAACTTACGCACCAAATGACGAAGATATACGATCAATTCATCATTAAACCATGGGTGTTGTTGTAGCCAAAAAGTATTTCGCCATGATGGATGAGGTAAGGGCATAACATTGTATCCTCGGGGTTGACGGATAGAAAGAATGTTTTTCCAATCATTAACGGTTTCTGAAACGGTTTTATGTTTAAGTTCTGCAATGTGCCATTTTTGTGCATAATTTCCAATAGCAAGGACAAGCTTTATTTGAGGCATAGCCTGAAATACTTTTTCATGCCATATTTCTTGACATTCGCGTCTTGGTGGTAAATCAGATTTATTTTGATCATAACCAGGAAAACAAAATCCCATGGGAACAATAGCAAATAAAGATCTATCATAAAATTGGTCGCTTGTTACACCTAGCCAATTGCGTAATCTATCTCCAGAACGATCATTGAAAGGAATAGAGGTTTCATGAACGCGTAATCCCGGGGCTTGGCCTGCAATTGCAATAGAAGCTGTTTTGGATAAATAAACAACAGGTTTTGGTTCATGGGGAAGAGGAGGAAAATAATGTGGACGTTCAATACAAACACGACAAGAACGAATTTGTTCTCTCAATTTAATAATTTGATCACGTTTTTGCTGCGTCATGATAGATAAAAACTAATGACAGCATTACGAAAAAGCAATAATTTTATCTTTTTATATAAGGGTGAACTTTTCGCCACTCTTGCGGTTGTTGAAAATACGATTGCCATATACCCTTTTTTTGCGCTTTAGCCTTTTGCTCTTCCTTCTGGTAGGTATAACCATAGTAACTTATAGCCCACCCATCACGCACCATTTTTGCATTAATATTTTTGACTTTTTCTGTTCTACATGTTCCAAGAACACGCTGATATTTGTCTTTTTTATTCCAATAACAGGTAACAAATCGGTTCGCTATAAGCTTTTGTAAATGCTCTTTGGCTCTAATGCCGCATGGGTAACGCTCTGCCTCGATACCACAAAATTGACGCAGTTCAGGAGCATCAATTCCTACAAGTCGGATCATAACATCGCCAATTCTGATTGAATCACCATCAATAACAATCGCATTCCCCGTAATGGATTCTGTTGAAGCAGAAACTACTTCTTGAGGTCGCGACCAAGCGCACCTCACATTAATCGTTACATTAATGAAAACACTGACGGCTATAAAAGCCTCTAAAACTGTAACTTTCCGATAAAAGTCACTTAAATCAAAATAAAAAGCATTATTTTTCATAAAAGAGTTAATATCATAATGTGTTCCATTAAGTCAAGATACAATTTATATTGTGGAATTATCTTATTTTTTTAATGTAGATTACATCATTATGATAATAAATATTTCGGAGCAATACCTATTAGTATTAATATTATACGGCTAAAAGCCCCTTTGAATACTCAAATATTCAAATTTATAATGTTGTTCGTTAACTAACTGAGTTTATTTTCTTATAATTTACGTATACAGTAAAAAAAATCCATTTGTTTGAGCTATTTTAAACTGCCCTAGTTGAGCAACCTTTGTTGTCATCTTCAATATAAAAAGTCTTTTCCCATAATAAAGCAGCAAAATATCCGACAATTAATGGAATTTTTGGCAAGATAAATCGTCATCATTTGGAGCAAAATACAAACTAATTATTTAACCAATTTTGCTTTAAATAGTAGCTATGAGATAAATCTTTTAAAAAACGCTCAACACTTATTAGTGTTTTTTAAGTGTGTTTATATAATTAGCAGAAATAAACAGCGCTACAATTTAAATAGATGAAATCAATTACTTGATTTTTGTTTCTTTAAACTCAACGTGTTTTCTAGCAATTGGGTCATATTTACGTTTGCTCATTTTGTCTGTCATTGTGCGGCTATTTTTCTTTGTTACATAGAAAAAACCAGTATCTGCAGTTGACAAAAGCTTAATTTTAATAGTTGCTGCTTTAGCCATAATAAGGATCCTATTAAACTGAAAATGATACTATTTTGCTCTCAAAACTCATTTTTGATGCAATTATATTTCATTATCAACACTACGGATGTTATAAAAAAAGTCAAGACTTGATTAGCTTTCTTATCAGGAAAGTGTAAGTACTGGATTAATATATCAGCCAAGAAAGTAAATCATCACAGAGGAAAAATAAAAAAGTTTTTAAATATTTGTTGCTTGACCAATAACAATTACTTCAATGAGTATGCTAATTCTAGATCGAAAATGATCCACGGTAATTGTTGTGATTTCACTATAATTAATGATGTTATTTTTAAAAATCTGTTTAGTCATTAGCAGTAAAGCAAATTGTGTTTTCTGCTTTTAATGTTAACACTTAATCTAAGCAGGGTAGGGTTTTTAAGAATTAATCTTATTTTTCCATATGCTTCTTGAACAATGATCAGTGTGATCGTTTGTATAGTCTAATTATAAATAATGAACTGCAACTTTTTTCAAATACGGACAGAATCAATTGAAGTAAAAATAAATATTCTTATAGCGTAGTGATAATTTAAATTCTTTCTTAGAAAAAGGTAATATCTAAGGACAAAGATATAGTTTATTTTTTCAATATCGTCTTTGTTTATAGGAATTACGTTCCCGTTTTTTTGCTATAAATTTGTTTTTACGATAGGGAATGGATGAAAAAGTAAACGAATGAGGTTGCGTTAATATTTCAAAACATAAAGCACCAGCAAGAGGCTGTACTTCTATAAGCTTTACCTCTACCTCGTCGCCAAGTTGATAGCCTTTGCAACTCCATTTTCCTATAAGGGTATGTTGTGTTTCATCAAAATGATAGTAATCACGTTTAAGTGTAGAAATGGGCACAAAGCCGTCTGCATTTAGTTTATCAAGTGAAATAAAAAGACCTGCTTTTGTAACTCCAGAAATGCGACCTTTAAATGAATGGCCTATTTTATTAGCCAAATAATGTGCAACAAGCCGATCAACAGTTTCTCTTTCAGCCATCATTGCGCGGCGTTCATATGCAGAAATTTGTATGGCAATTGCTGTTAAATTTTGTTCTTGTGAATCTGTTAGTTTGCCGTCACCTAATTGCAGGGATTTAATAAGTGCTCGATGAACAATCAAATCAGCATAACGACGGATTGGTGATGTAAAATGTGTATAGTTATGCAGATTTAAGCCAAAGTGACCTATATTTTCAGGATTATATTCAGCTTGAGATTGTGAGCGTAAAATAACCTGATTAACCAATTCCTGTTGTTGTGTATTAATGACTTGCGTAAGAATATTATTGAATCGTTCTGATGTAAGTTCTGCTCTTCGAGAAAATGATATTCCTAAACTCTGAAGAAAGTTCTGTAGTATTTCTTGTTTTGCGAGAGATGGCTTGTCATGAACGCGATAAATAAAGGGCTGATGATGTTCTTTTAATGTTTCCGCGGCTGCAACATTAGCTTGTATCATAAATTCTTCAATTAAGCGATGTGCTTCTAGATGAGGTGGAACCACGACATCTTTAATGCGCCCATTTTGATCAAGAATAATCTTTTTTTCTGGTACCTCTAATTCAAGTGGTTTTCGACGATTGCGTGCAATTTTGAGTTTGGTATAAGCGCTCCACAATGGTTGCAAGATATTCTCAAGAAGAGGGGCTGTTTTTTCATTTGTATTTCCTTCAATTGCACATTGTACTTCTTGATAGGATAGTTTAGCTACCGTACGCATAATAATACGGTGGAAACTATGTTTGCGTTTGTTGCCATTTGCATCAAAAATCATACGAACAGCTAAAGCAGGCCTGTCTTTTCCTTCAAGAAGAGAGCATAAATTATTAGAGATGTATTCAGGAAGCATTGGTACAACGCAATCAGGAAAATAAACAGAATTGCCTCGTTTCAATGCTTCTTGGTCTAAAGCACTTCCTGTTTTCACATAATAAGAGACATCTGCGATTGCTACAGTGACAATCCAACCATCGTTATTTGCAGGATCTTCATCTTTTACGGCATAAACGGCATCGTCATGGTCTTTTGCATCTGGTGGATCAATTGTAATAAACGGTAACTGTCGCCAATCTTCACGATTTGTTGTGCTGACAATAGGTTTTGCATCTTTGGCTTGCTTCAAGACCTCTTCAGGAAAAACATAAGGAATTCCTTTTGAAATAAGCGCAATCATTGAAAGTGCTTTTTCACTATCGATAGATCCCAAAACATTTTTTACTTTTGCGCTTTTTGATCTGTAAGCTGTATTTTTTCTAATTTCAGCTTCAACGAGATCACCCGATTTTATATCAACATCTAAGGGTGTTTCAATAATTAGGTCATTAGTTTTACGGTCTATAGAACAAAGCTGCCATTGGTTATTTTCTAATTTTTTTACTATACCAAGCATAGTCCTTTCTTGCTTATTAATTTTGCGGATAATACGCCCTGTATAGGAAAAACTTTGAGGGGTCTTATTTCGAAAAATTTTTACAAGAAAATAATCTCCAAGACTAATACTGACTCCTTTTATATAGCGAGGAGGTATTTCAATATTTGGCGTTAAATCACCCTTCCATTCAAGAGGGTGTGCAATAAAACCGCCATTATTATCTGATGCACTTATTTTAACTAAAGTAACAGGCGGCAGTCTTTCTTGAGTCGTTATTTTCTTATGTTTTTTTGATATAGAGCTAGGATCCTTCAACTGATCGAGCATATCTTTCAACCAACGGCGAGAATCGCCTTTTAAATTAAAAGCCTTAGCGATTTCGCGTTTATTTAATAGGTTAGGATTATCAGTAATAAAAGACAAAATTTCTGCTTTATTAGGCAGTTGTTCAGTATAAGAAGACTGAAGATATTTTGTTTTTTTCTGACCTTTAACCAAAATTTATGCCTCTTTTATTTTAGAAAAAATTTTTTCGATGCTATCTTTTTCTTGTGTAACTATTTTTTCCTATTCACTCTTTGCCCTTTTTTAGGAGCGGATGCTTTGGCCAAGAGAAGGTCTAATGCTTCTGAAAGTGTTACATCAGCGGGGTCTTTATCTTTTGGTAATGTGGCATTAATTTTTCCCCAATTTACATACAAACCATAACGTCCATCGCGCACAGTGACAGTTCCACCTTCTGGGTGCTCACCTAATGTGATCAGTGCTTCAGGTGTTGTCCGGCCCCGTTTTGTTTTATTTTCTTGTTTTTCAGCTAACACTGTAACAGCACGATTGATACCAATTTCAAAAACTTCATTGATATCAGAAAGATTTGCAGATTTTCCGTCATGAGAAAGATAGGGGCCATACCGCCCGATTGTGGCTGTGATTATTTTTCCTGTTTCAGGGTGAGCTCCAATTTCACGGGGAAGAGATAGCAAAGATAGGGCTTGATTAAGATCAATATTTTTTCTTGCCCACTCTTTTGGTAGCCCTACACGTTTTGCTCCTTTATCTTGACCAAGTTGAATATATGAACCAAAGCGACCAGTGCAAAGAAAGATATCTTTTCCCGTTTCAGGATCAACGCCAAGTACAAGAGGCTCGTCACTGCGCACAGCTTCACTTTCTTCTCCTGTATCTATACCAAGTTGGCGTGTATATTTGCATTCAGGATAATTGGAACAGCCAACAAATGCACCATAACGCCCTAATTTTAGCGATAACTGGCCATTTGTACAAAGAGGACAAGATCGGGGATCACTTCCATCTTCACGCGTAGGAAAAGCAAGAGGTGCTAATATTACGTTTAAGGCATCAAGGACAGGCGTTATACGCAATTTCTGGATATCGGTAACGGATGCATTAAATTCATTCCAAAAGTCATGTAAAACATCTTTCCAAGCTAGTTTTCCATCCGATATAAGATCGAGTTTTTCTTCAAGATTTGCTGTAAAGTCGTACTCTACATAACGGTTAAAGAAACTTTCAAGAAAAGCTGTGACAATACGTCCTTTAGCATCAGGAACAAGCTTTCGTTTATCAGTTACAGTATAGCCACGTTCAGAAAGTATCGCTAATATAGAGGCATAAGTTGAAGGGCGACCAATACCCAATTCTTCAAGTTTTTTGATTAATGAAGCTTCAGAATAACGGGGAGGGGGCTCTGTAGTGTGTTGAGTTACCTCAACTTTTTCTTTTGTTAGTGCTTCATTAGCGTTGATGTGGGGTAGGCGCGCTGATTCATCATCTTCACTATTTTCTTCATCTCGTTGATCGGTATAGGCAGAAATAAAACCATCAAAGCGAATAACAGACCCTGTTGCACGCAAATTTGCATTATTTTCTCCTTGAATCGCTTGAATTTCAACTGTTGTACGTTCAATTTCAGCAGAACACATTTGGCTTGCAATAGCGCGTTTCCATATCAATTCATATAATTTTGCTTGATCACTATCAAGAAAATTGCGTATTTGATTGGGGTTGCGTTGAAAATCTGTTGGGCGAATAGCTTCATGCGCTTCTTGTGCATTTTTTGCTTTTGTTGAATAAAAACGTGGTTTTTGAGGAACATAGTTATTACCAAAGGATTCTTTAATCACTTTTCGTGCTGAATCAATGGCTTCTGTTGCCATTTGTACACCATCTGTACGCATATAAGTGATAAGACCTGATGTTTCACCATTAATTTCAACACCTTCATAAAGTTTTTGTGCAATTCGCATAGTACGAGAAGGAGAGAAACCTAATTTTGAAGAGGCAGCTTGCTGTAACGTGGATGTTGTAAATGGTGGGGAAGGATTTCTTTTTATAGGTTTTGCTTCAACATTTAAAGCACGATATTCTGCCTCCTCCAGCATGGAGCGGATTTTTTCTGCTTGTTCTAAGGATTTAATATCAAGCTTTCCAAGTTTTTCTTGGTTAAATGCTACCAGTCGCGCGTAAAAATTATCATCTCGAATCGTTTTTAAGGATGTTGTAATCGACCAGTAATCTTCTTTAATGAAATGTTCTATTTCTGATTCGCGATCGCAAATAATACGTAAAGCAACCGATTGAACACGACCAGCTGAACGGGAACCTGGTAGTTTACGCCATAAAACAGGTGAAAGTGTAAAACCAACCAGATAATCAAGAGCGCGGCGCGCAAGGTAAGCATCAACGAGCGATATATCAATATCACGCGGATTATTCATAGCATCAAGTACAGATTTTTTAGTGATTGCGTTGAAAACAACCCGTTTAACAGGTTTATCCTTTAAAACTTTTTTTTGATTAAGAACATCAAGAATGTGCCATGAAATGGCTTCCCCTTCACGGTCGGGGTCTGTTGCCAAAATAAGACTATCAGCTTCTTTAACTGCTTTTGCTATTTCGTTTAAACGTTTTGCAGAAGCAGTATCGATATCCCATTTCATGGCAAAATCTTGATCAGGTAGAACCGAGCCATCTTTTGCAGACAAATCACGCACATGCCCAAATGATGCTACTACTTTATATTGAGGTCCAAGATATTTATTAATTGTCTTTGCTTTAGCTGGAGATTCGACGATAACGATATCCATGATTTTATCCGAATGTTAAAATAAAAAATTCTCTCTATAAACTCCTTTCAAATGAATAGCTAATGGCAATTAGTCAAGAACACATAAAAAAAACTATATTATACAACTTTTGATTGTTATTATTTAAAATACACTTTATAAGAGACCGCATAACTTATTTTCCGTGGCTCATATAAAAAAGTATGCGGTAAAATATTAAGATAACATCTATTGAGAGATGGGGAGAATGCTCAAGGATAAAAAAAATATGCCTATAAATCGTTTAAAAATTATCCATTATATCACGGATATGTCAAAACAAATGAGTCAAATGGCGCGTCAAGCTCATAGTCCACTTTTAGCATTACTCTTGGATATGGTAGCCAAAGAGGGGCAAAGTATTATTAATAACTCTGAGGGGCTTGGGGAGGATTCAACGCCGACAATGACACACAACCGTCAGAGTGTCGAATAAGCTTCCCAGCAAGTTCAAGTTCAACTAATAAGAGGTAAAGGTTTTGTAAGGGAATATTTGAATGACTACTTAATGTATCTAGATCAATTGGAGTTGTTGAAAGAGCTGAAAGGACAGCTAGGCGTTCTGAATCATTTCTAGTAGAAGCAGATTTATCAGTTTCTGTATTAGGTAAATTAAAACCTTCCTGTTGAAATTGAATTGGATATTCTTTTTCAAAAAGATTGAGCTGAGAACTTACAGTATTTGAGACTAATGGTGTAAGTGTTTCTATAATATCAGAAGGGTGTGTAACCAATAAAGCACCTTCTTTAATAAGATTATTTGTACCAACTGATCTTGGATCAAGTGGAGAACCGGGAATGGCAAAAATTAATCGTCCTATTTCAACAGCTTGACGGGCTGTAATTAAGGATCCTGACCGCATAGCTGCTTCTGTTACTAAGAGGCCAAGCGATAAACCTGCAATAATACGATTTCTTCTTGGAAAATCGATAGCACGTGGTTTCCAACCAACAGGCATTTCACTAATAATTGCTCCACCATTCGTGATAATATCATCATAAAGTTTTTTATTTTCAGGAGGATAGATATGATCAATTCCGCCAGCCATAACTGCAACGGTACCTGTTTTTAAACTTGTTTGGTGAGCAATACTATCAATTCCACGTGCAAGTCCAGAAATGGTTATAAAACCAGCGTTACCAAGAAAATGAGAAAATTGAGCAGTTAGTTTCTTACCTGCTGCCGAAGCGTTTCGAGAGCCAATAATCCCAACGGAGGATTTATGAAAAACTGAAACATTGCCTTTGATAGTAATGAGTGGTGGGGAGGCTTCTGTTACCTTAAGATATGCTGGATAATCTGGTTCTCCTACGCCGACAAAACGAATACCCAATTTTTCAGCTTTTTGCATCTCTTTTTCAGCATCTTCTAACGTTGCTATTCGAATAGGTGCACAACGACCACCTTTTCTACTAAGCTCAGGAAGTACAGCCAAAGCATTTTCTGCTGTTTTATAATGATCAATTAAATTACGAAAAGTAACAGGCCCAACATTTTCACTACGTAATAACCGCAACCAGTTTAAACGTTGATGATCAGTAAGTGGAATCCCTTTATTTATTTCTGTTTTTAGTGCCAATCTTACTTTCTTTCCCAACTAATAATCTACTGATATTCGTGTGATGTTTTATAATCACAAGTATGCTCATTATTACTATTATGCAATGAGCATAGAAGTAAGGAGAAAAAAAATAAATAAAAATTGGAACAATAATAACAGCAATAAGCCCGGATAATGAAGAATAATGCGTAAATAGAAAAATTCCTATCCAGATGATGACAAAAACAACTGCTGATGGCCAGTAAAACCCTAAGCATACACCTAGATAAGTAGCAACACCTTTGCCACCTTTAAATTTAAGCCATATGGGGAAAATGTGTCCTAAGAAAGCAAAAAAGCCAGCTAGAATAACAATAATACTGTGTTCTACTGGAATACTGCTTCCTGCTGGATAGATTAGAAGTTTTGCAATTAGGATAACAATAGTTCCCTTTAGCATATCGCAAAGAAAAGTAAGAGCTGCAATTGTCTTATTTCCTGTACGTAAAACATTTGTCGTTCCAATATTTCCAGAGCCAATTGTCCTTATATCGCCAAGTTTAGCAAAGCGTGTGAAAAGCAGCCCAAATGGGATAGAACCGATGAGATAAGATATCAGAAAAATAAATCCTATATGAACTTGAAAGAGCGCTTCTATTTCATTCATCAAAAATCTCATTTAATTTGTTGATCAAGCTTAAACACTGACTGGCCTTTAACAAGTGTTTGGATAACACGTCCTTGAAAGTGTGTGTTCTCAAATGGTGTGTTTTTTGAACGTGAATGAAGCATATCTGAAGATAGTATCCATGGTTCATCAAGATCAACTAAAATGAGATCTGCATTAGCACCTTTTATGAGTGTTCCAGCATTAAGACCAAAGAGTTTTGCAGGTGCTGTTGATAAGAGTTCAGTCAACCTCAAAAGAGATATCATTTCATTGTGATAGAGGAGTAAAGCCACACTTAAGAGAGTTTCCATGCCAATAGCACCTGCTTGAGCATCTTGGAATGGTAAGCGTTTTGTATCAACATTTTGAGGGTCATGAGAAGAAACAATAATATCAACTGTTCCATCTTTTATTGCTTCAATCATTGCTATACGATCTTCTTCTGCACGCAGTGGAGGCATTAAACGGAAAAAGGTACGATATTCACCGACATCATTTTCATTAAGGGATAAATGATTAATGGATACGCCGGCTGAAATTTTTGTATTGTTCTGTTTTGCTAAACGAATAGCATCGGCAGACATAGCTGTTGATATTTGTGCAGCGTGATAGCGTGCTTGTGTTAATGCAGCCAGTCGTAAATCTCTTTCCAATGGAATGATTTCCGCTTCACGCGGAATTCCACAAAGGCCAAGCCAACTTGCCAATAAACCTTCGTTCATAACACCTTGACCTGTAAGGTCTTTGTCTTGTGTTTCATGAATCAAAGTGACATCAAAATCACGCGCATAAGTCATTGCGCGTCGCATAACAGATGAATTTTGAAGAGTTTTTTTCCCTTCACTAAAAGCAACAGCACCTGCATTTTTTAATAAACCGAATTCGGCAATTTCTTGTCCACCTAAACCTTGGGTGATAGCAGCAACAGGATAAATATTGACCAATGACATTTCATGTGCTGTGCGCGTAATAAATTCAACAAGCGCCACATTATCAATAACTGGTTGTGTATCTGGCATCATGAGGAAGGAAGTAATACCTCCTGCTGCTGCAGATTGGCTAGCTAAAGCGATTGTTTCACGGTGCTCAGCTCCTGGCTCACCAACAAAAACTCGTGCATCAACAAGTCCAGGTAGAATCGCTTTATTTTGTGCATCAATAATTTCTGCACCTTCGGGTGTTCCTTGATTTAAAGCTTCTTTTCCAGCTGCTATAATCAGTCCATTTTCAATAATAACTGTACCAATTTCGTCAATTGTACGCGAAGGATCAACAATACGAGCGTTTTGAAAAACCATTGGTTTTGTCATTTCTTTTCTCCACTCCAATTATGACGCGAATCGAGTAAGGCTTCCATTACAGCCATGCGCACAGCGATTCCCATTTTTACTTGTGTGTGGATCACGCTTTGTACTCCATCTGCTATGTCAGAAGCAATTTCTACACCACGGTTTATTGGGCCAGGATGCATGACGATGCAATCACTTTTTGCATAAGCTAAATTCTCTTTATGTAAACCGAAATGATGAAAATATTCACGAACGGAAGGAATAAAGGCACCTACCATACGTTCGCGTTGTAAGCGTAACATCATGATAACATCAGCACCTTTAAGACCTTCTTTCATTGTGTTAAAAACTTCAACGCTCATGTCTGCTATTCCAGTTGGCAGAAGTGTTGAAGGAGCAATAACACGAACACGTGCTCCTAAAGCATTAAGGCTAATAATATTGGAACGTGCGACACGTGAATGCAAGATATCTCCACAAATTGCAACAGTTAATCCTTCAATACGTCCTTTTATTCTTCGAATAGTCAGGGCATCTAATAAAGCTTGTGTTGGGTGCTCATGTGCACCATCGCCTGCATTAATGACACAACAATCAACTTTTTGTGCTAAAAGAGCAGCTGCTCCGGCGCAGTTATGGCGAATGATGAGTATGTCCGGATTCATTGCGTTGAGAGTTATTGCTGTATCAATCAATGTTTCTCCTTTTTTGACGGATGAATTACTGATAGCCATATTCATCACGTTGGCTCCTAACCGCTTACCAGCTAGTTCGAATGAGGATTGTGTTCGCGTGGAGGCTTCAAAGAAAAGATTAATTTGAGTACGCCCATACAGTGTGGTTTTTTTGTTGTCAATTGCCTTGGAAAAAGTAATATTTGCATCTGCACGGTCAAGCAGTGTGGTAAGGTCTTGTACATTTAAACCTTTAATACCTAAAAGATGACGGTAGGGGAAAATCGGAAAAAGAGTATTTTGAGTCATAGCATTCTTTTCTAGAGATTTCTAAAGAATTTAAACAAGTATTTGTTTGAATGTAATAAATGTAAAAAGATAAATAGTCTATGATATCAATGATTCGAATAAGGAATATACTATGAGTGCTCTGTTTATACAGAATGGCCACCGAAAAAATGCGTTTCTTAGTGATACACTTATGTTTCGTATTGCATCTAATTTGCCTGCATCTTTATTAGCAAGTTTTGAAGAAATAGGGGCATTTGTAGCTAGCCATGAAGCACGAGATCTCTCCCGTTTAGCAAATCACCATCGACCAATATTACGCTATAATACCGAATGGAGCCAATTAACAGAACAGTTAGAAATTCACCCTGCCTATGATACTCTTCAAAGATATTCTAGACAAGTGGGGTTAAGTACTTCACTGTGGGAAAATATAGCTTCGGAAAGTGGAATACGTTATCAGGCACGTGCTATTCGTTTAGCTTTATCTGCCGGTCTGGAAACCGGTCATTTGAATGAGGTTATTATAACAAGTGCAGCTATTGCGGTATTAATTGGTGACGTTAAGTTATTTAAAAGATGGCGAAACGTGCTTTTGTCACGTCAATATGATTCATCCCTCAAGCCTATTGATGATAAAAAAGGTGCTTCTCTTACTTGTGCTTTTGATAATGTTGCAAAAAGTGAAAAATATCCTTCTAGTTTTCCAATTGCTCAGAAAGTTTCTTTTGATGAAAAGATGGGGCGTGATCTGTATCATTTAAATAGTGTGAAAACCAATGTTATTAATCCGGTCGCTGATGGGTATCTTGTTAGTGCGGAAATAGATGGTCATTTAAGCTGCTTTTTAGTTCCACGCGTGCAAGAAAATGGTGCAATAAATAATATCTCAATTCATTATTTATTGCAGCGTTCTGGAGAATATTCGGTGCCAGAGGGGGTTGTCCATTTCCAAGGCAGTTATGGTTGGCTTTTGGGAAATATTGGGGAGGGGGCTAAAATAATTAAAGATATCGAGACTATGACACGCTTTGATCAGTCTGTGATATCAACAGGTGTTTTGCGCGCAGCACTTCAATTTGGCATAGACTTTTTTCGACAAAAAATGCCAAATCAGCCTTTACCACCACTAACAGAGCGTATTTTTGCTGATATTGCACTTGATATTGCTGCTTCACAAGCATTGGTTTTACGTTTAGCACGGGCATTTGATAATGCTACAAATAGTCGCTCTGAAGCAGCTTTTGCACGTATTATGACGCCTATTATTGCTTGTCATGTAAATCAATTAGTTGTTCCTATTGTTAGTGAAATTATTGCACAGCTTGGTTTAGAAAGTTTTGTGGAAGGCAATCCATTATCGCAAATGTTACATGATGGATCTGCACGGATAGTTAGAAATAATGATTCTAATCAATTGGTGAGGGACGCGATTCTTATAGCTAATAAAGCACCTGGATTATTTCAGCAACTGTTAGAAAAAATTGCAACTAATATTGGGCCAGCAGGTCCGCGAGCAGTTGAAATTATCAAATCTGCTATCCATATGGCTTCAACAAATGAAGGAGCAGGTCGTTTTTTTGTTGAGCAAGTGGCATATGCTGCTGCAACTGCATCATTACGTTATAAGGAAATGGAATATATTGTAAATGCTTACATGGAAAGCCGCCTTGGAGGACAATGGAGACTATCCTATGGTATGATGATTGCACGATATAATCCCGGACAATTATTGGAGATCCTTTATCCTTCTGTGTGATTTAGGTTCTGAATTCTATCAAGAACGCCTTGTAATATAAAAGCAGCAGCTGCAGAATCAATACGGGCTGCTCTTTTAGCGCGCGATACATCCATTTCTAAAAGGGAGCGTTGTGCAGCAATTGTTGACAATCGTTCATCCCAAAAAACAAATGGAATTTTTGTATATGCTCCCATATTGCTAACAAAAGTTCGGGTTGCTTGAACACGAGGGCCGTTACTTCCATCCATGTTAACAGGCAAGCCAATAACGGCAACCCCTACATTTTCATTATTAAAGATTTGAACAAGTGTAAGGGCATCTAAGGTAAATTTTTTCCGCTGAATGACGGGGCGTGGATTTGAAAAGGTTAAACTGATATCAGAAATAGCAATTCCGATAGTTTTTGTGCCCAAATCCAAACCTGCTATCGTTTGTTTGGGTAAAAGATGTGTAGTAATTTCATGTATGTTAATGACAGCCATGTGTTTATACTTAGAGTTTCTTAATATTTTAGATTAATATTTATAGTGAAGTTTTGATACAGATATCAATATTCTTGCGCTTATAGAAGTGAGCTTGTATAGCCAAAACATGAAGAGAGTAATGTCGCAATCAAATTTGAGCAGAAAGGCATAATATGTCTGTTGATAATAAAACAGTCAAAAGAGTGGCACATTTAGCGCGTATTGCTATTCATGATGATGAAACAGAACGCATGACAAAGGAATTCAATGCCATTTTAGAGTTTGTAGAACAACTTAATGAAGTTGATATCAATGGAGTTGAACCATTAACATCGGTAATGCCTATGGCTTTGCGAATGCGTGAAGATAATATTACAGATGGTAATAAAGCTGCAGAAATTGTAGCAAATGCACCTATAACAGAAGAAAATTTCTTTCTTGTTTCAAAGGTCGTCGAGTAATTTTTAATATTTAAAATTCGAGAATCAATATGACTGATTTAACAACCCTAACGATTGCACAAGCTCGTGATGCTTTAACAAAGAGAGATCTAAAAGCAACTGAATTAACAGAAGCTTATTTAAAAGCAATTGAATTAGCTAATCCAACTTTAAATGTCTATGTGGCGCTAACAGCAGAACAAGCAACAAAAATGGCTGCTGAATCAGATAAGCGTTTTGCGAAAGGGCAAGCTGGTATTTTAGAGGGGATTCCACTAGGAATTAAGGATCTTTTTGCAACACAAGATGTCCATACTCAAGCTTGTTCATATATTCTCGATGGTTTTAAACCTAAATACGAATCAACAGTAACGGCTAATTTGTGGAAAGATGGGGCGGTTATGTTAGGCAAACTTAATATGGATGAGTTTGCGATGGGATCGTCTAATGAAACATCACATTATGGGCCAGCTATTAATCCATGGCGGAAAAAAGGATCAGATGAAAAACTTGTCCCAGGTGGTTCTTCAGGTGGTTCTGCAGCTGCTGTTGCAGCACGACTTTGTGCAGGAGCAACAGCAACTGACACTGGTGGGTCAATACGCCAGCCAGCGGCATTTACTGGTACTGTTGGAATAAAGCCGACTTATGGGCGGTGTTCACGGTGGGGGACCATAGCGTATGCTTCATCGCTTGATCAAGCTGGGCCTATCGGACGAGATGTGCGTGATTGCGCGATTATGCTTAAATCAATGGCTTCCTTTGATGATAAAGATTCAACTTCGGTTAATGTACCTGTGCCTGATTATGAAAATTATATAGGTCAATCAATTAAGGGAATGAAAATTGGTATTCCAAAAGAATACTATATTGAAGGAATGTCTGCTGAAATTGTTGACCTTTGGCAAAAAGGGATGGATTGGCTAAAGGAAGCAGGGGCTCAGATTATTGATATTTCATTACCTCATACAAAATATGCTTTGCCCGCTTATTATGTTGTAGCTCCTGCAGAAGCGTCTTCTAATTTAGCACGCTATGATGGTGTCCGTTTTGGGCTTCGTATGCCAGGGAAAGATGTCATTGAAATGTATGAGAATACGCGCTCATCTGGCTTTGGTGATGAGGTTAAACGGCGTATTTTAATTGGTACCTATGTTCTTTCTGCAGGTTATTATGATGCTTATTATCTTAGAGCTCAAAAGGTGCGAACATTAATTAAACGTGATTTTGATCAATGTTTTGCTGCTGGTGTTGACGCTATTTTAACGCCTACAACACCGGTATCAGCTTTTGGTATTGCTGATGAAAAAATAAAGAATGACACAATAGCAATGTATTTAAACGATATCTGTACTGTGTCAGTTAATATGGCGGGATTACCAGGTATTTCTGTTCCTGCAGGTTTATCATTAAATGGTTTACCACTAGGATTGCAATTGATTGGTAAGCCTTTTGCTGAGGAAACAATTTTTCAGATAGCTTACATTATAGAGCAGGCAGCGGGAACGTCAAATGCTGAAAAATGGTGGCCATAAAAAATCACAAGCTTACATTTTTTATGAAGAAATAAAAACACTCTCTCCTTAAGAGACAGGGAAAGATCTTTTGGAGTGGACTGTAATTTCGTATTATAATTTTAGCCGCCAAGATATGCTTCTTTTACACGTGGATCAGAAAGCATAGCTTGGCTTTTACCATGAAATAAAATTTTTCCTACTTCTAAAATATAAGCATAATCGGCAACAGAAAGAGCTGCAAATGCGTTTTGTTCAATAAGAAGAACAGTTTTTCCCATTTCATTAATTTTGCGGATGATCGAAAAAATTTCTTGTACAAGAAGTGGTGCTAAACCAAGAGACGGTTCATCCAATATCACCACGTCAGGATTGCTTATAAGTGCACGTCCTACAGCCAGCATTTGTTGTTCACCGCCTGACATCGTACCACCCAATTGCTTGGATCTTTCACGTAACCGTGGAAATAAGTCAAATATCCATTCAATATCATGAGCAATACCGACTTTGTCATTACGAATATAAGCGCCTAACTGGAGATTTTCTAAAACAGTCAAATGAGGCATAATACGCCGCCCTTCAGGACTTAATGCAATGCCCAATTGTAAAATTTCTTCGGGCTGCTTTTCTGTAATAGATTCACCTTTATATATAATATCTCCGTAAATAGGCCGGTTAAGCCCTGCAATAGAACGTACAGTACTGCTTTTTCCTGCTCCATTGGCACCAATTAAAGTTACTATACTCCCTTTTTTTATGGACATAGAAATATCTTGAATAGCTTTAATAGCGCCGTAATGAACGTGAAGATTTTTTATTTCAAGAATGTTCATACATATCTCCCCCAAGATAAGCTTTAATAACTTTAGGATTATGGCGAATTTCATCTGGTGTACCATTGGCGATGCAACGGCCATATTCTAACACCCAAATATCTTGGCAAAGCCCCATGACAACTTTCATATCATGTTCAATAAGTAGAATTGTAAGGTCAAATTCTGTTCTTACTTTTTCTATGAATTTTCTAAGTTCTTCGCTTTCTTGAGGATTCATTCCAGCAGCAGGTTCATCAAGAAGAAGTAATTTGGGTTTTGTTGCTAAAGCCCGAGCAATTTCTAAACGCCGTTGTGCACCATAAGCCAAGGTGGTTGCTGGCTGGTTGGCGAGATAAGCAAGCTGAAGTCGTTCAAGAATCTCCATCGATTCTTTATAAAGCTTGTTTTTTTCTTTAATTGCACTCGGTAATAAAAGAGCGGAAGCAAACCATGGGTATTTTTGCCGAACGTGGGCACCAACCATGACATTTTGCAATACTGTTAATCCTGAAAAAAGGCGAATATTTTGAAATGTTCGTGCAATATGGCGTTTACAGATAATATGAGGTGAAAGACCACAAATATTTTTCCCGTCTAGAAGAATTTTTCCATTTGTAGGTGTATAAAAACCAGAAATTATATTAAAAACAGTAGTTTTTCCAGCACCATTGGGACCAATTAATCCAGTAATTGTTCCCCGTTTAATAGCCATATTGATATTGTTAACAGCGATTAATCCGCCAAAACGCATTATAACATCATTAAGTGAAAGAATAATGTCATTCATGACTTTTCCTCACTACTAGAGAGTGTCCTCCTTGTTAAAAGGGAATAAATCCAATTCCATGAAAATTCACGTTGACCTAATAATCCTTTTCTCCAGAATAAGATAATTATCAGCAATAGAAGTGAAAAAACAACCATACGTAGTCCTGGTATTCCTGGAATATATATAAAACTTAAATTTAATGGAGATTCAATAATACGAAGTGATTCAAGCATCACTGTAATAATAATGCTGCCTACAATACTTCCTGTAATAGAACCAAGACCACCGGCAACAACAATCATCAAAATATTAAAGGTTAGAAGGAAGTTGAACATTTTAGGATCGATGGTTGAAATAAGAGCAGCTGTTAATGCACCTCCAATACCTGCAAAAAATGCACCAACAGTGAAAGAAAGGCTACGATAGAAGAAAGTGTTGACGCCCATTGTTTTTGAGGCGATTTCATCATCACGAATAGCGCGCAATACATTACCAATATTACTTTGTAATAGAAGAGTTATAAAAATAATTGTAAATGCTAACCAACCATAATTCCACCACAATGTAGCATTTTGGGGTATTCCTTTAATTCCCAATGAACCGTTTGTTAAAGATGTAGCATTGGTAATAATGACGCGAATAATTTCTGCAAAACCTAATGTTGCAATTCCAAGATAGTCACCACCAAGGCGTAATATAGGCAAAGCGACCAATAAGCCTATAGCTGCAGCACATAAACCACTTATAATGACAGCAATAAAAAAAGGTAATTGCAAATTTTGCAATGGTTCAGCTATCGGTTCTAGAATCCACATCATTTCTTTTTGTTCAGGAGAGAGAAGTAAAATTGCACATATATAAGCACCAATAGCCATAAAACCAGCATGTCCAAGAGAGAACATACCTGTAAATCCGTAAATCAAATTAAGAGAGATTGCCAATATGGCGTTTATAGCAATAAGATTGATAATACGCAGTGTATAGTTATTAAAATGAGTATCGGCATAAAATAAAAAACCGATGAGAGCCACAATACTGATAAATGATAGAAAAAGCGTAGTTGATTTTGCCATTAGATTTTCTCTTGACTTTTTTTGCCCATTAAACCAGTTGGCATTACCAGCAGGATAACAATTAATAAAATAAAAGCGAAAGCATCTCGATATCCAGATAAAGCTGGGAAAAAGGCGATAATCATAATTTCAAGAAAACCTAATAATAATCCTCCGAGCATTGCTCCTAGAATTGATCCAATACCTCCAATAACAGTAGCGATAAATGCTTTTAGTCCAGGAAGTATACCCATATAAGGCTGGATTTGAGGATAACGTAAAGCCCACATGATTCCTGCTATGGCACCTAATGCCGAACCTATAGCAAATGTGAATGCGATAATCTTGTTAACAGAAACACCCATTAAACGAGCAGTTTCAATATCATGCGAAATTGCACGCATAGCAAGACCAGGTTTTGTTCTATGAATAATCCATAACAAGAGAACAACAAGAATAAAGGAAACAACAGGAACAATAAAGGACATAGGGCTAATTCGAATAATTGCATCTGATCCTTGTCCGAAATGCCATTGGATTGGTGTGACAAGAAAATCTGGCTGTTTCACACCCTTGGGAACACCACTAAAAAGTACAGTTGCAAGATTTTCAATGAAAAAGGAAATACCAATTGCACTGATGAGCACCGAAATTCGTGGAGCATTACGCAAAGGCTTATAGGCACATTGATCAACAGCAATACCTAGCGCACTTGTGATAAAAATTGAAAAACAAATGGCTAAAATCCAAATCGGTGTGAAATTTTGTGGAGCAATTTTTGAATAATAAATGAGCCCCAAAATAAGGATAAAAAGAATTGCAATCCAATAAATTTTAGGGCGTTTTTTAAACCCTATAAACACTGAATAATAAATGAGAAGAGCTAACAATATAAGCAGGACAGCAACCCACGCAGGCATAAAGCTAATTGTAGAAAAGAAAACGAAATATGCCCCTAACATAAAGATATCGCCGTGAGCAAAATTAATTAATCTTAAGATACCATAAACCATGGTATAACCAATCGCGATAAGCCCATAAAGCGATCCCAATGCTAGCGCGTTAAAAAAATGCTGAATGAACATTTCAGTATTCATCTTTTGTCCTTCTGCATTTGTTAGTTCATATAGGGTAGAATATAAGATTTTTGAATAATTTAATTGAAAGAATAATTTTCAATCAGATCTTATATTTTGATTTAATAATCAATGTTCTAAAATTAAATGGCAGGCTTGATTTCATTTAAATAGATACGTTTGCCACCTTTTATTTCAATAACACCGATAGGGATTTGAGGATTGTGATTTTCATCCATAGACATACTACCAAAAGGTGTTTGTACATCTTTCAATTTACTCAATTCTATAGTGATTGCTTCACGATCAGCACTTGCAGCATTTTCAATAGCTTTCATAAACATTATGTAAGCTGTGTACCCTAAAACTGAATTGATATTTGGCTCTTTATGGGGGTAAGCTGTCTTCCATTCGTTTGTAAATTCTTGTGCAGCTCTTGACATATTTGGCATGTTTTTATCGTAGGGGAGTGTTGTATGTAAAAAGTTTTCTGCAGCTTGTCCTGCAATTGCAATAGTTTCTGGGTTGTCCATAGCATCACCCCCCATGATGCGGAATTGTGCACCTAATTCACGCGCTTGTTTCATGATAATGGAACCTTCAGAAAAATAAGATGGGATAAATAAAACATCAGGTTTTTGTGCTATAATTTGTGTGAGAGCAGCTGAAAAATCTTGATCTCCAGAATTATAATTTAAATTTAAGATAACTTCACCACCTAGTTTTTTGAATGAACGATTAAAATAATTTGCAAGTCCAATTGCGTAATCGCTTGATATATCTTTTAATATAGCTGCTTTTTTTGCATGTAAATTTTGAATTGCGTAAGTTGCAGCACCTGCACCTTGATAAGGATCAATGAAGCATGTACGAAAAGAGTATTTTTTGCCATGCGTAATAAGCGGATTTGTTGCTGAAGTCACAATAACAGGAGTTTTTGCTTTTTCAGATACTTCTCCACCAGCTAATGCTAATGAAGAGCCATAAGTTCCAATAATACCGTTAACATTATCATTTGCAGTTAAACGCATGACAGCATTAGCTGCTTCTACTTTATCGGATTTATTGTCAATAATAATAAGCTCGACTTTACGTCCTAGTATCTCAGGTATTTTTTTATGTGCCAACTGTATACCTTCCAGTTCAAGTTGACCTCCAAATGCATTTTGGCCTGTTAATGGAAGGTAAACACCAATTTTAATAGGAGCATTAGCATAAGCATTCGCTATAAGCATCACCATTGTAGCGATTATAGTGAGGAATTTCTTCAATTGCATTGTATACTCCCCTTATTTATAAGTGTAATTTTATACTTTATATTGAACTCTATTATCATGCAAGTTACACAATTAATAAAAATTAATCATTGTGTATGAAGGTTCTTTATTAACCGTGTGAAGTATACGATTAAAGGTTTCAGAGAAGTATTTATATTGTGGATTAATTTGCCAAATTTTAGGTGTTACTACAATGTAGGGGAAATCTTATCTTGGGGCTTGCTTGTTGATACAATAGCAATGTTTACTGAACGTGATAAGAATCAATTTGTAGAATTTAACCCTACAGGAATCATGTTTGATTATGACGAGTAAGGATACCTTAAAAAATTATTCCCTGTCTGAAGATAATTTCGATATTTGTGGTGAAATTACTGAAATTAGTGGTGTTATTAAATGGTTTGATGGCAGTAAGGGGTATGGGTTTATAGTACCTGATTTATGTGGTCTTCCTGATATATTATTACATGTTACTGTAATGCGACGAGATGGATTTCAAACAGCTTTGGAAGGCGCTAAAATTATTTGCGCTGTAAAGAAAACTGAACGGGGATTAAAATGTGTCCAGGTCAAGTCTATTGATTTATCATCTGCTGTTCACCCATCAGAAATTCCGGTACGTACACATATTATAGTTACTCCTGAAAGTGGTTTAGAGCGTGCAATTGTTAAGTGGTTTGATCGTGATAAAGGCTTTGGTTTTCTTAGCCGAGGGCAGGGAACAGAAGATATCTTTATTCACATGGAAACATTGCGTCGTTTTGGTTTAGCAGAGCTTCGTTCTGGTCAAGTTGTTATTGTGCGTTTTGGTAAAGGAGAAAAAGGCCTGATGACAGCAGAAATTTACCCTGATATAGCACTTCCATTTGCTACGCATTAAATTTCAATATTATAGTTTATTTTATTTCTTTTGTTTAAGATTTTAATGTTTTTTATCTTCTAATAAAGCTAAAAAATTAATCATTAAGAAGGAGTAAGATATTTGAAGTTTTCTAAAAGAAAACAAATCATTCAATTGATCTTTTTTTGTATAGGGGTATTTTTTTGTGTAGGTATAAAAGTGATTATGGCAAAAAAGCCTATACAGATTCCTGTTGATTCAACCCCCTTAGTAATTAATACAAAACAAGGTGCATTTTCTTATAATGTTGAAATTGCCTTTTCACAAGCTCAGTCAAGCACTGGCTTGATGTATCGCACTCATTTTCCTCAAAATCATGTAATGTTATTTAAAAGTTCAGTAAATAACACATCTGAGAATACACAGGAAATGTTTATGTGGATGGCAAATACTCCTTTACCCTTGGATATGATTTTTTTAAACTCTGAGGGAATTATTGTTTCAATTGTTGAAAATACCCGTATATTTTCGGAAGATATTATTTCATCAATGGTGCCGGCAGTTTTCGCTATTGAACTCAATGCTGGTGAAGTTGCCGATAAAAACATACAAAAAGGGCAGCGTGTTATTCATCCTGCTATTTGTGGGAAATGTAAAGGTAATAGAAAATGACGGCAAAAGATGTTTATTTTTTTGAACACGATGGTTTACGATTTGCTTATCGTGAAGAAGGTCAAGGTATTCCTATTTTGTTGATTCATGGCTTTGGATCTTCTGCACGGATTAATTGGTATGCAACAGGGTGGTTTCGTAGCCTTGTTGAAGCAGGTTATCGAGTTATAGCTCTCGATAATCGTGGACATGGTGATTCAGTTAAAAGTTATGATCCTTTATTTTACACTCCTCAAGCTATGGCTGGCGATGCGGTTAAATTGCTTCAACACTTAGGATTATCTAAAGTTCATGTTATGGGATATTCCATGGGTGCTCGGATCAGTGCATTTATGGCGCTTTTGTATCCAACATATGTGCATAGTGTTATTTTTGGAGGTTTAGGGATTGGTATGGTAACAGGGGGAGGTGACTGGAAACCCGTTTCAGAAGCTCTTTTAGCAGAAGATGTTTCAACCATTACTAATGCGCGTGGTCTGATGTTCCGTAAATTTGTAGATCAAACTAAAAGTGATAGACGCGCTCTTGCTACTTGTATCATGACATCAGCACAAAAATTAACAGAGTCTGATGTTCATAAAATCAAGCAACCTGCACTTGTTGCTGTTGGTTCGTTGGATGATATCAGTGGTGAGGCAGAACCATTAGTAGCTTTGTTGCCACATGGTGAAGTGTTAGAAATTCCAGGAAGAGATCATATGCTTGCTGTGGGAGATCAGGTTTATAAAAAAGGTGTTATCGACTTTCTTTCTCGTTATCCGATTGCATGAAATTCATTTATAATTATAGAAAGCTGAAATAAAATTTAACATTTTGTTATTTTGAATAATATAAAAAGCTTATCCGGAATTTCTGTTTTATTGTACAGCTTATGTTTAAAGACAGAAAGATATTGGTAAAAGCTTACATTAAGCGATTATATTATAATTTAATTTTTATATATAAAAATATTGAAATAAATAATATAATTCAATTAAATATTTCAGTTTTTTAATTTGCAAAATAAATGGAATAATTTTTATATCATAGATTTTTATAGACAAATCGTAACTGCTATAAATTTAACACAACTTATGCTAGAATAAAAATCTTCTTCACAATAAATTAATTGAACTTATTCTCTTTTTGAGTTCAAAGTTATTGTCTATAAAAATAAAAGAGTAAATTATTTTTCAAAGATATTTTCTGTTGGTATTTATTTACTTAGTAAATAATTATTGGAAAAAGATTACTGTAGATCATGCAAAAAGTTTCATGGTAAGTAAAACATTGTTTGTAGGAAATAATGTTTTTATTTATAATAACTTTACTTGAAGTAAAATAACTAAGCATTGTGGCGGTTGATATTTAAGGTATGTTTCTAATATCTTTATAGAAGAGGGGGTTAAATAAAAAAATAAAACGAAGATTGTTGTTTATTTTTTTATTTTAAAATTTAATAATAATTATAGGATTTTTATTAAAAGTTATTCAATAAAGTTTGTAAAAATGATCTTGTTTTAAACATAAATAACATGATTAAAGATTGGGAATAAAAAATTTTTACCATCTTTGCAGAATCATAGAAGTATTTTATCTGCAAAAAAAGAATTAATTGATAATCTTAAAATGTAGGAGAGTGCGGTGAATGCTGATGAAATAAGAAAACTTGATAGTTATTTTAAAAAGACGTTCCAAAATTCAGCATTGCAAGTAAAAGCACGGCCGAAAAAAGATGATTCTTGTGAAGTTTATATCGGGGATGAATTTTTGGGTATTATTTACCGGGACGAGGATGAAGATGAATTATCCTATAACTTCTCAATGGCTATATTAGATATTGATCTAGGAAAGTGACGCAATTAATTGTAATTGGAATACGATTTTCTTCTGCATTCAATTGGTTTATATAAGTTTTAGTGCTTTAAAGCTTGTGTAATCGTTACGCGCGATAATAAGGTGGTCGTGAAGAATAATTCCGAGTGCATTGGCAATATCTTTTAATCTGTACGTCATTGATATATCTGCATCAGAAGGTGTAGCATCGCCGGAAGGGTGGTTGTGAACTAAGATAAGCCCTGATGCAGATAATTCTAAAGCTCGAGAGACAATTTCACGAGGGTAGACAGGAGTATGATCGATAGTGCCAGTTTGTTGCACCTCATCAGAAAGTAGACCGTTTTTCTTATCAAGAAATAGAACACGAAATTGTTCCCGTGTTTCATGTGCCATAACAGCTTTGCAATAAGCTAATACTTTATCCCACGTGGAAAAAATATCACGCTTAGACAGTTGTGCACGAGCAAGGCGTCCTGCGACACCTGAAATAATTTTTAAGTCTATTGCAGTAGCTGGGCCACATCCAGGAACTTCTTGAAGAAGGTTAATATCAGCGTTCAACACATCAGTTAATGAGCCAAAACGTTCTATTAAATCTTTGGCTATTATTTTTGTGTTTACTCGAGGAAGAGTACGGAAAAGCAATAGTTCAAGATATTCATAATCCTCAATTGCATTGCCCTTCGTTTTTAAGTAGCGTTTACGCAGACGTTCACGATGTCCTTCATAATGTTTAGTTATTTTTGAATTTGTTTTAAGCTTTTCATTTTTTGTTTGTGCTATCGGATTAAGTGAAGCACTTGATGTTAGCTCAAAGGAATTGTTTTGCATGACTCCATTTTTATTTGATTTTTTAACCATAATATTACTACATTTATTTAAGCATATGAACTTGGAACATAAAAAATATCTTTAGGAGATTCAGTAAATATTTCGCATCCTTGATTTGTTACGCCAATAGTATGTTCATACTGTGCAGTAAGTGAACGATCACGTGTCACAGCAGTCCAGCCATCAGATAAAATCTTAACTTGTGGCTTGCCAAGGTTAATCATGGGTTCAATTGTGAATATCATACCTTGTTTTAGCTCTTCACCTTCCCCTGGGTTTCCGTAATGTAAAATATTTGGTGCATCATGAAAAAGTTGACCAATTCCATGACCACAAAAATCTCTCACAATTGAGCACCGTTCAGATTCTGCATAACGCTGAATGGCTGCGCCAATATCACCTGTAGTTGCACCAGGTTTAACTGCTGCAATTCCCCTCATAAGGCTTTCATGGGTTATTTTTAGCAAGCGTTCTGCAGCACGCTTGATTTTTCCAACAGGATACATGCGACTTGAATCTCCATGCCAACCATTGAGAATGAATGTTACATCAATATTAACAATATCACCTTCTTGCAAAGGCCTTTTATTGGGTATGCCATGGCAAACAACGTGATTGATAGATGTGCAGCATGAGTGGCTGTATCCATGATAATTTAAGTCAGCAGGTAAAGCACCGCGTTCAGCTCCATAAATAAAGACAAAATCATCAATTTCTTGTGTAGTGATACCAGGTTTAATGATATCTGTGAGTGCATCAAGGCATTCTGCTGCAATGCGACCAACTTTACGCATTTCAGAAAAAGCATAGTCGTCAAAGATACGAATTTGTCCATTAAATTTTAAGGGTACTTTATTATATTCAATATAACTGATCATTTTTCTTGCTATTTTCTATTTTTACTTGGTGAATCGGAAAAATACCTTTTATACTTACGTGACATTTTATAGCATAAAATTCTACCCCTGATTTTAAAGCTAAATCAAATTTACATCCATAAGTGGGATCAAGATCACGGCAAACTGTAAAAGCTGAGCAATCTTCTCGTTGAATGATATAAAGCATAGCTGCTCGCTTTCCTTGTTGCACAATTTTTATGAGCTCATCAAGATGGCGTGCACCACGTTTTGTTACGGTATCGGGAAATTCTGCTAATCCCTTTTGACGTATGAAATGAACGTTTTTTACTTCCAGATAACATTCTGGAAGGGTGTCATCATGTAGAAGAAAATCAATACGTGAGTGTGTACCGTAGCGTTGTTCACTTAAAATGGTTTTATATCCACTTAATTCGGGCAATAAGCCATTTTGAATTGCTTCTAATGCAAGTTTGTTAGGTAAAGTTGTATTAACGCCAACCAAAGTATTATCTGCTTCGACAATTTCTAATCGATATGGATATTTTCGCTTAGGATCATTACTGTATGAAAGCCAAACATTAGAGTCGGGAGTTGTTAACCCAAGCATCGAGCCTGTGTTGGGCACTGAAACGGTAAAGATATGCTGATCATTCTTTCTGACATCAGCAAGAAAGCGTTTATAACGGCGGACAAGCTTTGCAGGATAGAGTTCAGGAACAAAGAACATATTCCCTTATTAAAGGGCATAATCTTATAATTCAACTCAAGACTTATATTTAGATGAGTTGAAGCACATCAGATATAGTTACATTGGCATAAAAAATAATAGTTGTAACAATCAATAACATTGTTATGAGTGCAAGAGTCATTTTTCTTTCGGAATTCATACTTAATCCTTTTTTAGATAAATCAATGAATTTCTATTGAGAAGATAAAATTGACTACAATTTGTCACTAAAAAGGTTATTTCATGGAGTATTGATTTGAGAGGTTGAGTTGCAGAAAAAAATAGCTATAGAGATATGATTTATGAAGATCGGTGAAATGAAATGGCTGGGACAAATAGGAGACGTCAAAATATAATGAATGGTCCAATTATTGTCTTAGTTGAGCCGCAATTGCCAGAAAATATTGGTATGGTGGCAAGAGCGATGGCAAATTTTGGACTATCTAATCTTCGGCTGGTTAAACCACGGGAAGTATTTCCAAATGAAAAAGCTAGAGCTGCAGCCAGTAAAGCTGATCATATTATTGATAATGCGTTAGTTTTTAATACATTATATGACGCAATCGCAGATTTAAATTATGTTTTGGGCACAACAGCACGTAAAAGATGTGGTTTTAAGACGGTTAGAAGTGCTGTAGAAGCAGCAGGTATTTTACGTTATCATGAAGGTATTGGGCATAAAATAGGTATTTTATTTGGTAGAGAAAGATGGGGGCTTAAAAATGATGAAATTAGCTTTGCTGATGAAATTGTTACTTTTCCGGTTAATCCTGCTTTTGCTTCATTGAATATTGCACAAGCAGTTTTGTTGATGTCTTATGAATGGATGAAATCTGGTTTAGATGATTTAAACGATACGGCTTTTCGTGTAGCAGAAATGAAATCAGCGGATAAGGCCACGCTGCACGGTTTTTTATCGCAATTAGAAAATGCTTTGGATTCTCGTGGATATTTTAGACCGCAAGAACGCAAAGAGGTGATGGTCCTCAATATACGCTCTGTTTTTACACGTGCTAAATTGAGTGAATCTGAAATTCGACTGCTACGGGGAGTTATATCTTCACTAGATCATTTTTCACCTGAATTTCCACGGGGTAGCGGTGTACCTGTGGGGCGTAATCGCAAAAAGAAAATCACAACAGGTATAAATACTAATGAGTGAGCGACCACTTCTTTTTTTTGATAGCGGTATTGGTGGGTTAACAGTGGTGGAGGAAGTACGCGCTCTTATTTCTGAATTCCAATTTATTTATGTTGCTGATGATGCAGGATTTCCCTATGGTATTTGGAGTGAAGATGCTTTGAAACAACGCATTTTAAAGATTTTTACAAATCTATTAAAACTTTATAATCCTATTTTATGTGTTATTGCCTGCAATACGGCTTCTACATTGGTGATAACAGATTTACGACGAAAATTTCCTAATATTCTTTTTGTTGGAACTGTACCTGCAATTAAATTAGCAGCTAAAAAGACAAAGTCAGGTCTTATTTCAGTGTTAGCAACTCCTGGGACGATTCAACGTGCATATACACATAAATTAATAGATTCTTTTGCCAATCAGTGCCATGTTCAGCTTGTAGGGAGTACAAAACTTGCAGGATTTGCTGAAAATTATTTACGTGGAAATCCTATCGATGACAAAGGATTGCGTCATGAAATCTTACCGTGCTTTGTTGAGAAAAATGGCAAATATACAGATGTTATTGTCTTAGCTTGCACACACTATCCTTTTTTAATTAATTTATTTCACAAGCAGGCTTTATGGACGGTAAGTTGGATTGATCCAGCAAAAGCTATAGCCAGGCGCACCAGATCGTTATTATTAGAGGAAATACAAAATAAAAACATAAAGAAACATGAAGACTGTGCTTTATTTACATCGCAAACTATAGGAGTTGCAACTGAGCATTTATTACAAAAGTTTGGTTTTAGTATAGTAAAGGGAGTTGACTTTAAAGTATAATTGAATAAAGTTATTTTAAATTTTTCTTTTAAGAAAATAATATTAATTGACGTGTCCCGTGGATAGCTTTCAAATTTGTGTGTGAGATATCCTGTCAGTCTTCACTTTAGAAGGCAGAGGAGGGTGCGTTTCCTTGAGGTCTATATTTTGACCTTGTTTTTTATGTAAAGGAAATGCGATGAGTAAGCGCGAATCAACAAAGTATAAAATTGACCGCCGTATGGGGGAAAATATCTGGGGGCGTCCCAAGTCTCCTGTAAATCGTCGTGAATATGGTCCTGGTCAACACGGACAGCGCCGTAAAGGTAAACTTTCTGATTATGGTATCCAGTTGCGTGCTAAGCAGAAATTAAAAGGATTTTACGGTGATATTTCAGAAAAGCAATTTCGTAAAATTTATGAAGAAGCTGTTCGTCGTCGCGGTGATACAAGTGAAAATCTTATCGGTCTTCTAGAGTCACGTTTAGATGCTATTGTTTATCGCGCAAAATTTGTACCTACTATTTTTGCTTCTCGTCAATTTATCAATCATGGTCACGTCAATGTAAATGGTCGACGTACCAACATTCAGTCATACCGTTGTAAGCCAGGTGATGTTATTGAAGTTCGTGAAAAATCAAAGCAGCTTGTTTTGGTCTTAGAATCTATACAGTTAGCTGAACGTGATGTACCTGAATATATTGAAGCAGACCATAGCAAAATGAAAGCGACTTTTACTCGTATTCCTGCTTTTTCAGATGTTCCTTATGCTGTTCACATGGAACCTAATTTAGTTGTTGAGTTTTATTCACGCTAAATTTTTTAGTAGGTTTATCACTCTCTAATTTGATTGTGTATTTTAAAAGAGCTACGTTGTTTCGCAATCGTTGGAACTGATAACATCATTAATTTGCTGAGGTTATCAGTTTTTTCTGCGATAGAGTACGTACGTTTTTATCTTTTTGATTATAGATATCCAATTTACAGACAGGATTTAGCATAAATTTAAATCCTGTTATATTTGTTGCTGCTTGTATTATGATTGAAAGTGAACCATTGTATTATTATACAGGGTATAGTATTATAAATTAAACTTTCTAAGTAATATCGAACAATAGAAAATGTAGGTATAGGTGGTCTTTTGGAGGAGAGTATTGATGATTGCCATCCAATGTTTCGAGTTGCCCCTTCAACTGTAGAATTTAATAAATTACGTAAACGACTTTTACGTCATATACGGCAAGCGTTCGATGATTTCTCTATGTTATCTTCAGGGAAAAAATGGCTTGTTGCTTTATCCGGTGGGAAAGATTCTTATGGTTTACTGGCTCTTCTCTTAGATTTAAAATGGCGTGGTCTTTTACAAATTGAAATTTTAGCTTGTAATCTTGATCAAGGTCAACCAGGCTTTCCAAAGCATATTCTTCCTGATTATTTGAATAGTTATCAAATTCCTTATCGCATTGAATATCAGGATACTTATTCAGTTGTTACAGATAAGCTGACACCAACGCAAACATATTGTTCGCTTTGTTCCAGGTTGCGGCGTGGGCATTTGTATCGTATCGCACGTGAGGAGGGGTGTTCTGCATTAGTACTGGGACATCATCGTGATGATGTTTTAGAAACGTTTTTTATGAATTTATTTCATGGTGGTCGTTTAGCAGCTATGCCTGGAAAGCTTATAAATGATGAGGGGGATCTTTTTGTTTTGCGCCCTCTTGTTTATGCAGCTGAAGAAGATATGAAAAAGTTTTCTCAAGCAATGCAATTTCCTATTATTCCTTGTAATCTTTGTGGTAGCCAAAGTGGTTTACAACGCAATGTAATAAAAGAAATGCTAAATGATATCGAAAAAAGAATGCCAGGGCGAAAAGATACTATGATTCGTGCTTTAACAAATGTACGCCCAAGTCATTTGCTTGATAAAAAACTTTTCGCTTTTAATGCTTTACTATAATTTAAACAGCAATACCATAAAGATCGTAGGCATCGGATTGTTCGATTTTAACAGTAACAAATTCACCGCTACGAAGTGGTCGCCGTGATGATATATGAACAACACCATCTATTTCTGGAGCATCATACTTACTGCGGCCTTTAGCCACTTTACCTTGACTTTCATCAATGAGGATTTGAAGCCTTTGTCCAATCTTTTTCTTTAAAAGACGGGCAGAAATTTGTTGTTGTTTTGCCATAAAGCGATGCCAACGACTTTCTTTCACTTCTTCCGCGACGTTTCCTAATTCAAGATCGTTTGCAGCAGCACCTTTTACTGCCTCATATTTAAAGCAACCAGCACGCTCAATTTTTGTTTCTTCTAACCATTCAAGAAGCATCTCAAAATCTTCATTGGTTTCTCCTGGAAAACCAACAATGAATGTTGATCGCAAAGTGAGATCTGGACAAATTTTTCGCCACTCTTCAATTCTACGATTCGTTTTTTCCATATGAGCAGGGCGTTTCATATTGCGTAAAACAGTTGGTGATGCGTGCTGAAAAGGGATATCTAAATAAGGGAGGATTTTTCCTGCAGCCATCAGTTCAATAACTGCATCAACATGAGGGTAAGGATAAACATAGTGCATACGCACCCAAACACCCATATCTCCTAGTTCGCGACAAAGATCTAAAAATTTAGTTTTTATTGTGCGGTCTTTCCAAGAGCTTTCAGCATATTTAATATCAATACCATAAGCACTAGTGTCTTGTGAAATAATCAAGAGTTCTTTTACGCCTGCTTGTACAAGCTTTTCTGCTTCGCGGAGAATATCGCCTATAGGGCGAGAGACCAAATTACCGCGCAGAGCAGGGATAATACAAAAACTACATCGATTAGAACATCCTTCAGAAATTTTTAAATAAGCATAATGGCGGGGTGTAAGGCGGATACCTTGCGGAGGAACTAAATCAACGAAGGGGTCATGGACTGGAGGAACGACTGTATGAACTGCTTGTATGACGTTTTCATATGCTTGTGGTCCAGTAATAGCTAATACACTAGGGTGTGCTTGACGGATAACATCAGGTTCAGCACCAAGACATCCAGTTACAATAACTTTTCCGTTTTCTTTGATAGCTTTTTCAATATTAGCGAGTGATTCAGTTCGTGCAGAATCAAGAAAACCACAGGTATTAACAATAACGAGATCCGCTCCTTGGTGCTTATGTGAGATTTCGTAACCTTCAGAACGAAGACTTGTAATAATACGCTCAGAATCTACAAGTGCTTTTGGACAACCGAGAGAAACAAAACTAATGCGAGGTGCTGCCATAATTAATCCTTGTAATTCTTTAACGAAAATCTAACTGATCCATTATTCCTATTTTTTAGGAATAATGTCTGCATACTCTTTAACCTTTAGACGCATTTGATACATTTTGCTACAAAAGTTATGTAAACTTATTTATAATCACGAGCACACAGAATACAAAAGACAAAAACGCTAATAAATAGCGTTATCTATAATCATCACGGTGACGACTTTGTATATAGACATTTCCAAAACGTACACAGCTGTTTATTTATATTTTTAACTATTTTGTCTTTTAATAATGACGAATAAGCCCAATGAGTCTGCCTTGTATATGAACACGTTCAGGCTTATATACGCGCGTTTCATAATGAGGATTTGCAGCTTCTAATGCAATCGAAGCCCCTTTACGTCGGTAACGTTTTAAAGTTGCTTCTTGTTTATCAATTAATGCAACAATAATTTCACCTTGTGTTGCTGTATTTTGACGTTTAACAATTATAGTATCTTTATCAATAATACCTGCCTCAACCATAGAATCACCTTTAACTTCCAGGGCATAATACTCACCTAAACCAATCATGTCTGGTGGAAGAGAAAGTGTATTTGTTTGCTGCTGTATTGCCGAAATAGGTACGCCAGCAGCAATACGGCCCATAATAGGGATAGTAATATTTTGTTTGTTTTTCGTGTCAGAATGATCAAGATTATCAAGGTCTTGAAATGTTTTCTTTTTGTTTTTTTCTACCATACTTGGAAAAATTTTACGTGCAGAAGAAAGATCGAATGTTATTTTATCAGGAAGTCGGATAACTTCTACTGCACGAGCACGGTTTGGCAAACGACGTATAAAACCACGCTCTTCTAAAGCTGTAATAAGCCTATGAATGCTGGATTTTGAAGCAAGCTCTAATGCATTTCTCATCTCATCAAAGGAGGGGGGAACACCAGTTTCTTTCATATGATTGTGCATGAATAAAAGTAGCTCATATTGTTTACATGTCAGCATTCAACATTCCAATCAAAAAATCGAAAAAGAAAAAATAGAAGACAAAGCATAAGTATTTTATGATTATTCTACAATTTTTTTAAAATAACGCAAAACTCTTCATTTTATTTGAGTCTAGAAATTTAAGCCTAGAAATAAAGAATGTGGGGTCATTTGTTTTTTATCTGACAATATTCGTATATATCACCGGTCAAATTTATATTTTTTAGTTATCAGCTATATGGAATATCATTTTTTAGGTAAGAATATAAATTGATTATTGATGGATAGAAAATTTCTTAAACTTTAATTTATATTAGGGTGTATTTTTAACAGATATAATTATAGTTTTTAGTGTGATTTTGTGGATATCAACTAAGACTTTTCTCAGGTTGAAATAAATAATTGTCGTATGATTTTATGATTGGCTTTCGAAAAGCGTTATCTCTACCTTATAGAGATAGACTCAAATATTTTGCCTACTTTATTATAATAATAGATCAATTAAAGAACAACTTTTCAAGTGAATGTAGCCAGTTACGAATTGCATAGCTAGAATCATTTTATCAAATGATTAATTCACAACAATGTTAGCTACTGTTTGAAAGATTAAGCTACACTAAAATTGTGTAAAAAAGAAGCAAAGAATTCTTGAAAATTTGAATCATTAATATTTTGTTTTCATTTGAATGATGTCGTTTGCATTTACTGAAAAGCATATCTTCTACCTATATTAATGGGTGTAAAGAGTACAATATGCGTTGTGTATTATTTTGTATCCTAAAAGAGTGCATAAAATAGTAAGAAAGTTGGGTGTAATAAACAGTATTTTGATAAACAAAGTAAAAAATAATATTTTTTCATAAAAGGTGTTGACCAAATGAAAAGTCGACCGTATGTTCCCATTCATTTTCCACAAGCAAAATAATTGTGTGGGAGCGCGTAGCTCAGTTGGTAGAGCAACTGACTTTTAATCAGTAGGTCCAGGGTTCGAATCCCTGCGCGCTCACCATAAATAATGTTTCCAAATTCCTCGTAAATTGATAAAAATTATTTATGCTATTTGTAAATTATACCTGTTTTCTATTATTCATATAAAGTAAGCTCGGCTTAATTCACAATTTATATTATGATGTTTTGTTTCTGATTTTATGCTTATAACTTATTGATTTTGTTTAATTTTTATCAACCTTAGGCATACATCACCTTTTGTAAATTATAACAAATATTCTTTTATATTATGTTAATAGCTTGATGAAAGATTGATTTTTAGAATACCATAAATCTAACGAATATAGTCATTCATGGGTATAAATTTTTCTACCGTACACAAAGAATGTAATTTCCATATTTACAATAAAAGCTGAAGAAGGGTAAGCGGGCTGATAAATGCTTTTAAATAGTAAAAGAAAGTTAACCTCCGTTGTTAAAATGATATTTCAATTTGTGCCTATGATTGCTGCTGTTGGTTTATTAACAGCTTGTGCAAACCAAACAACACAATTTGCAGGGAAAAGTTCCACCAATACAACACCTAAGGTAAAGGCTGGAAAGGCTGTTACTGTACCTGAAAAGGCTTTGAACACACAGCATAAATCAAAAAATAAAGGCAGTAGAGCTGTTGTTGGTAAACCTTATCAAATAAAAGGAAAATGGTATTATCCAGAAGACGATCCAACTTATAAACGTGTTGGTCAAGCATCATGGTATGGTTCAGATTTCCATGGGCGTTTAACTGCAAATGGTGAAATCTATGATATGAATCTTTTAACTGCTGCCCACCCTACGATGCCTTTGCCTAGTTATGCTCGCGTTACAAACCTAGAAAATGGCTCTTCTATTATTGTTAGGGTAAATGACCGTGGTCCTTTTATAAAAGATAGAATTATTGACTTATCCAAACAAGCTGCAACAATTCTTGGTTATATCGATAAAGGGGTTACGAATGTTAAAGTAGAGTATGTCAGCAAAGCGCCTGTAAATGATTATGATAATGCTTATTTAATGGCCTCTTATACATCTAGAGATTATAATTCATCTATGATGCTAGCATTAGCAAATACTCTAGAAGACAAAGAAGATAATGTATTTTTTACGTTTAATACAGGTCACCAAAAACAGCTGATGAAGGCTGCAGTAAATCCAAAACAATCAATTGGAACTTTTCCGATAAAATTACCAGATATTGGCCCTGTTTTGATTAATAAACCCACATCACTTAATCAACTAGCTTTTGCTCATAAACTCAATAAAGAAAACTCAGGATAAGCCTATTTGTAATTATCTTAAGAAAAAACGCAAAAAGTAGCAAATGATCCAAGGAAATATAAATATTTTCATTAAAAAACAAAGCTGAATTAAATATATTTAAAGCAAGCCAATAACTGAATGAAATGTTATAAGAAAATCCTATATAACAAAAAATGTATAATATATAATATGTTATATTAATAATATAATGTATTTTATAAAATAATTTTTATAATTATAAGAAAAACATAAAAAATTTTTTAATTTATAAATATATTCTTTGTGAAGAATAAATAACCTCTTTTTTGTACAATCTGCTTTTTATATTGATTTTCTAAGCAAAGAGGAAACAACTGCATAATAGCAATAACATTAAAGTTTTTTTCTTATTTTGGAATTAATGTTTAATAGATAAAAGCGCAAAATCTCTACACCATGATCGCTATTATTGATGGTGCATGATAATATTAAAAAACAGAATAATATTATCTTTTTCCTATTTTCATTAGCAAAATTAATGACAATTGAAGTAATATTTTATTTATTTTTAAAATGCGCTTTATAAAATAACAATTGGATGCTTAAAAAAATACTTATAATATAAGCCAAAGTAAGGAATTAAGGTTTATACGTGTCAGGTTATTTTATTACATTTGAAGGAGGGGAAGGAGCGGGTAAAACGACTCAAATTTCTTTGCTTGCGCAGTATCTTCGTAGCAAAAACTATGATGTTGTTATAACCCGAGAGCCTGGAGGAACAGCGGGTGCTGAAGCAATGCGCTATGTTTTATTATCAGGTAATACGGAACAATATGGTGCATTCATTGAAGCAGTCTTATTTACAGCGGCACGTGTTGACCATGTTAATGAAGTTATTCTACCTTCTTTGCAGGCAGGAAAAATTGTTTTATGCGATCGTTTTATTGATTCTATGCGGGTTTATCAGGGGCTTAATAATAAGGTGAATTCTCACCTTCTTTCTGTTTTAGAACGTATCGGTCTGGGTACAGTTATGCCCAATTTGACATTTTTGTTAGATATACCAGCAACGTTTGGTATGGAGCGCACAGATTTACGAAGGAAAGAAATTGGAAAGATCGATTATTTCGAAAAAGATCAATTAAATATTCAAGAACAAAGACGACAAGCTTTTCTCCAATTGGCCAGAAATGAACCCTTTAGATTTCGTGTAATTGATGCAACCTGTGCAGTAGAAACGATAGCATCACAAATAAAAGATATCTGTCATCAGTTAATATTGGGTCATGTGCTATGAGTGATATCAATTTTTTACGCCAATATGATGATATCGAAGGGGTTTTATCACCATCACAAAATAACATCATCATCGGTCATAAAGAAGTTCGTCACTTTTTGGGGCAAATACGTAAAGAAGGGCGTGTACATCATGCATTATTATTTGAAGGAGAGCGAGGGATTGGTAAAGCAACATTAGCATTTCACTTTGCTTGGAATATTTTAAGTAATCAAGAAAGTGGTTTTTTGCAGCCAGAACATGATTCAGTTGTATGGCACCAGATAATGCAGGGTAGTCATCCTGGTCTTATACACGTTTCTCGCCATTTTGATTTAAAAACACAAAAATTCAAAACAAGTATATCAATTGATGATATCCGCGATGTCACACATTTTTTGAACCAAACATCGCAAGATGGTGGATGGCGTATTATTATCATCGATTCTGCAGATGATATGAGTAGAAGTGCTGCTAATGCAATTCTCAAAATGCTTGAAGAGCCTCCAGTAAAGGCTTTATTTATTATTATTACACATTGTTCAGGAAAATTACTTCCGACAATTCGCTCACGCTGTCAACAAATCTCTTTGCGACCATTGTGTGATGATGAGATGAAACAGGTTATTTCACATATTCTTTCTGATCAGGGGGGGGCTGATAAAGAGACTATGGAAATGGTTGTTCAAAAATCCCAAGGGAATCCTCGAAAAGCGATCTTACTTACGTGTTATGGTGGGCTTGAAATTGTTCAAACTATTGATAGTTTTTTAGAACAATCAGTTTGTAATCTAGCTCTTGTCCACAATTTTGCACAGACACTTTCGTCATCGGATTCGGATGTCAAATTTCAACAATTTTGTGATGAAATTCTTGATAAGATTCAAAAAAGAGCTATTATTTCGGCTGAAAAGGGGATTCTCACTCTTTCAAAAAAATATGCACAAACATGGCAAGAGATTTATCAGGAAATAGCACAACTGCAGTCATTTAATCTTGATAAAAAGCAATTTATTATCAATCTACTTTTTAAAGTTCATAAGATCATTCACGAATCTAAGCTTTTTCCGTGACAATGTAATTAATAGGCGTTATGTCATTGTATCCTTTTTTATGTTTCAACTGGGTATAACATGCGTGACACATATTATATAACAACTCCAATTTTTTATCCTAATGGTGCCCCGCATATTGGGCATGCTTATAATGCAATTGCGAGTGATTCTTTAGCCCGTTTTCAACGATTAGACGGTAAAGACGTATTTTTTCTATCTGGCACGGATGAGCATGGTCTCAAAATGCAACAGGCGGCAGAGGCATTGAACATAACACCTCAGCAACTTGCAGACCATAACAGTGCTATCTTTCAAAAGATGCTTACAAAGTTAAACTGTTCTAACGATGATTTCATTCGCACGACAGAAGAAAGACATCACCGAACCTGTCAAGCGATTTGGAAAAAAATGGAAGCTAATGGAGATATTTACCTTGATCGTTATGCCGGTTGGTATTCGGTTCGTCAAGAATCTTATTATGAAGAAAAGGATACCCAAATTGGGGAAGATGGAATCCGTCGTGAAAAAGAGCTAGGATCTCCAGTTGAGTGGAATGAAGAAGAAAGTTATTTTTTTAGGCTTTCTCGTTATGAAAAAGTTCTTCTTGAGCATTATGAAAAATATCCTGATTTCATTGGTCCCAATGAACGGCGTAATGAAATTATAAGTTTTATCAAATCAGGGTTGAAAGATATTTCCATTTCTCGGACGAATTTTAATTGGGGAGTTGGTGTTCCCAATAACTCAAAGCATGTAATGTACGTTTGGGTTGATGCGCTTACAAATTATCTTACAGCAATTGATTTTTTTAATGAAACATCAAAAAAACGTCATTTTTGGTCTGCAAGTACTCATATTATTGGCAAAGATATTATTCGTTTCCACGCAATCTATTGGCCGGCATTTTTGATGTCAGCTGGGATTGAATTACCTAAACGTATTTTTGCGCACGGTTTTTTGTTAAATCGCGGTGCAAAAATGTCAAAATCCGTTGGAAATGTAGTTGACCCTTTTGAAATAATTGACCGTTATGGCCTTGATCAAGTCCGTTATTTTTTTCTTCGTGAAGTACCATTCGGGCAAGATGGTAGTTATAATCACGAAAGTTTCGTAAATCGTATTACTGCAGATCTTGTTAATGATCTTGGCAATTTAGCACAGCGCTCTTTATCCATGATACAAAAAAATTGTGACGCAAAAATTCCTGCGCCAACTGAATTTTTAGCTCAGGATGGACAACTTTTAGAACAATCTCTTCAAGTAATTGAGGTTGCACGCCAAGCTATGTCACGCCAGGCGCCACATTTAGCACTTTCAGCTATTTTTTCAGTTGTAGCAGATGCTAACCGCTATTTTGCCAGTGAAGAGCCTTGGAGTTTATGTAAAAGTAATCCAGAAAGATTTTTTACAGTTCTTTATGTAACTTTGGAAGTTTTGCGACGGATAGGTATTATGCTCTTGCCTTTTATTCCTCAATCAGCTGCTAAACTTCTTGATAGTCTTGCAATTGCTAAAGAAGATCGCTTATTACATCATATAAGCGATTCAAAAATTAAAGAAGGTGAAAATCTTCCATTGCCGGTGCCGATTTTTCCCCGTTATGTCTTTAAGAAAGCTGATGTGAATGATGTTGATTGATACGCACTGTCATCTTGATTTTGAAGATTTTTCTCAGGATTTGGATGGTGTTATTCAACGGGCTTTAGCTGTTGATGTTGGACGTATGATAACAATTTCAACACATGTTCATAAGTTGGATAAACTTTTAGCAATCACAAAAGCTTATGAACAGGTTTTTTGTTCTGTTGGTACTCACCCTAATCATGTGTGTGAAGAACAAAATATTAAAGCTGAAAATCTTATTTGTTTATCAAAACATCCCAAAATTGTCGCATTTGGTGAGTCTGGGCTTGATTATCATTATAATTATAGTTCACCACAAGAACAAAAAAAGAGCTTTCGGGAACATATCATTGCTTCTCGGGAAACACAGCTACCTCTTGTAATTCATTCACGTAATGCAGATGCTGATATGGAGCAGATATTACGTGAACAAATGAAAGAAGGGGAATTTCCATTTATTTTTCATTGTTATTCGTCTGGCATGCAGCTTGCTCGTGCTGGCATTGAGCTTGGTGGCTATATATCTTTTTCAGGTATTCTCACTTTTAAAAATGCATTCGAAATTCGTGAAATAGCAAAAATTGTGCCTCATGAACGTTTGTTAATTGAAACAGATTCACCATTTTTAGCACCTGTTCCTTACCGTGGACAAACAAATGAGCCGTCTTTTGTGCGTCATACAGCGGTTATTTTGGCTGAAACTCTCGACTTAAGTATTGAAGAAATCGCTCAGATAACAACACAAAATGCTTTTCGTTTATTTAGCAAAATGAAATAAAAAGAATGTTTGATTGTTACCGATTTACGATATTGGGTTGTGGTTCGTCTCCAGGAGTACCGCGTTCCAATGGTTATTGGGGAGCTTGTGATCCGAACAATCCGAAAAATAAACGCTATAGAACTTCTCTTTTAGTTGAACGAATTGATAAATCGGGAAAGAAAACAACAGTTGTTATTGACACAGGTCCAGATTTTCGATCACAAATGATAAAATCGCATGTTAACCATCTTGATGCTGCTGTCTATACACATCCTCATGCAGATCATGTTCATGGTATTGATGATTTACGTAGTTATGCGCTTGCCCAAAAATGTTTAATAGATATTTATGCAAATGCATTTACGTTAAAGTATCTTAATGAGTCTTTTGGTTATTGTTTTCAAACACCAAAGGGTTCCAATTATTCCCCCATTTTAAAGGCACATCTTATAAATGAAAACAGTGAATTTACAATTCAAGGGCAGGGCGGAGCAATTACTTTTAACACACATTTACAATTTCATGGTGCCATTAACTCTTTGGGTTTTCGTATTGGCAATGTTGCTTATTGTACAGATGTAAACCAATTTCCTGCAGAAGCATTACAAAACCTTATGGATTTAGATGTTTTAATTATTGACTCTCTTCAATTTAAACCTCATCCAAGTCATTTTTCGGTTGATCAAGCATTGCATTGGATAAAGTATTTAAAGCCTAAACGAGCTATATTAACTCATATGGATAATTCGCTTGATTATAATGATGTTTTAAATTACGTCCCACCAAACGTTGAGCCTGCTTATCAAGGTCTTACCTTTGAAACAAATGTACTCTAGAATATATAAAATTATTGAATTTACGTACAATAAAGTCATGAAATAGAGAATAATTTGAGTTTTAATGTCAATTGAAAACAAAGTATATAGGCTTTATCTAACAATTACAGTGTATATTACATATTCTTTATAATAATTATTCTCTCTTTTTTGCAAAATTAAGTGTCAATATATTTCTTTTGAGAAGTGGATCCAATACAATTTTCTAGGTACTATAGTGCTACAAAAAAGGTTTGTGTAGAAAAATTAGAAAAAGAAAATATGCATTTTTGTTTATATTTCCTATTTTTATAGAAGGGTAAATTTATATTAATGTTAAAGAAAGTCATGATCGTAGAAGATAACGAACTGAATATGAAGTTATTCCGTGATCTTGTAGAGGTGAGTGGCTATGAAACCGTTGAAACACGTAATGGTCTTATTGCATTAGATTTAGCTCGCTCGACAAAGCCCTCTCTTATTATTATGGATATTCAGTTGCCTGAAGTTTCAGGGATTGATGTTATTAAACAACTAAAAGAGGATGAAGAACTTAAATCTATTCCTATTGTTGCTGTAACAGCTTTTGCCATGAAGGGGGATGAAGAGCGCATTCGTGCAAGTGGATGTGAAGAATATATGTCAAAACCTATTTCTGTTCCACATTTTATTACAATGCTGAAGTCTTTTTTAGACTGAAGTTGTTATTCAGTTTTCTTTTTTAATGGCAATAGGAAGATAAACTGAGAGTGTAACTTTCAAAAATAGTCTTTTAATATACTATTAAAATAAAAACCCCACTAAAAAGTGGGGTTTTACGTATCATACAAGAACTGAAAATTAACGCTTTGAGAATTGGAAAGAGCGACGTGCTTTCGCTTTACCATATTTTTTACGCTCAACAACACGACTATCTCGTGTAAGAAACCCACCTTTTTTTAAGATAGGACGAAGTTCTGGTTCATAGTAAGTTAAAGCTTTAGAAATTCCATGACGTACCGCACCTGCTTGGCCAGAAAGACCACCACCAGCAACAGTTGCAACAATGTCAAATTGGGTATCTCTGTTGGTTATAACAATCGGCTGACGAAGAATCATTCTAAGAACAGGACGGGCAAAATATTTATCAAACTCTTTATTATTAATGGTAATTTTTCCAGAGCCTGGCTTGACCCATACACGAGCAACAGCATCTTTACGTTTTCCTGTTGCATAAGCACGCTTTTGTGAATCAAGTTTTTGCACGTGAATAGGAGCAGCAACATTTTCACTTTTATTATTAACTTCTACAGTCGATATTGTTGCACCAAGTTCAGAAAGAGAATTAATTTCAGCCATAATTTAAGCAATCCTTTTATTTTTGCGGTTTAGAGCACCGACATCAAGAGCTTCGGGCTGTTGCGCTGCATGCGGATGTTGACTGCCAGCATAAACACGTAAATTTTTCATTTGACGACGACCGAGTGGACCACGGGGAATCATGCGCTCTACTGCTTTTTCAACAATTCGCTCAGGAAAACGACCTTCAAGAATTTGACGAGCTGTACGCTCTTTAATGCCACCGATATAGCCAGTGTGCCAATAATATTTCTTATCGGTATATTTTTTGCCAGTAAGAGCCACTTTTTCTGCATTGATAACAATGACATTGTCACCATTATCGACATGGGGGGTAAAAGTAGTTTTATGTTTGCCACGTAAGCGATTGGCAACGAGCGTGGCAAGACGACCTAAAACAAGGTTTTCTGCGTTAATAATAACCCATTTCTTTACCACTTCAGTTGGCTTTTGTGAAAAAGTTGCCATAGAAGTATCCTTTATTAAAGCCCTTTAATATGAAAACATTTTTATTATTTTACGTTGTGAATGATTACCACAACAAAATACATCTCAGTATATGTTATCTGTCTGATATAATGTCTTACGATTTGCGTCAAGAAAAAATAAAAACTAATAAATAACGCAATTACAAATAAGAGTATTATAATGCTCTTAAGTGTAACAGTCTATTCATATCATGAGATAAAATATGATGCTATATAAAATATTTCATCTTTTAAGTGCTAATTGTATTTTTGCTACTTTCGTTGTACATAAAGGATAATGCAGTTACCCTATTATTGTCTCAATGTTAAATCTTCTGCTTGTGATCAAGCTTGGGTGGATCCTCTTAATATTCAAGGGATCAACAATGCTCGTGCTATTTCTCAAAAATTTGGTTTTCCAGATCAATTAGCTCGGGTTCTTGCTGCAAGAAACGTTGATGAATCTGAAGCTGTTTCTTTTATTAATCCCACGCTACGCAATCTATTGCCTAATCCAGAAAGCTTTACGGATATGCAATGTGCAGCAGAGCGCTTGGTTAAAGCTATTATGAACCGAGAGAAAATAGCTGTTTTTGGTGATTATGACGTTGATGGAGCTTGTTCATCAGCGCTTTTGGCACGTTTTTTACGTTATTTTGGTATAATAGTTAAAATCTATATTCCTGATCGTATCGTTGAGGGCTATGGTCCAAATGAACAAGCAATGAAGATGCTAGCCCAAGAAGGGGCGAGTTTAATTATTACCGTTGATTGTGGTGCAAACAGTCCAGATGCAATAAAGGCAGCTAGGCTTGCAGGTGCTGATGTTGTAGTTTTAGATCATCACCAAATGTCAGACGTTCATCAGGAGGCTGTTGCTCTTGTTAACCCTAATCGCCCTGATGATTTTTCTGAACAAGGGCATTTATGTGCTGCTGGCATCGTATTTGTTACATTAGTATGGGTAAATCATTTACTGCGAAAGCAAAAATGGACAGAGACTGTTCCTGACCTTTTGAGTATGCTTGATCTTGTTGCATTAGCCACTGTATGCGATGTGGTTCCATTGCGAGGTGTTAATCGCGCTTTTGTAGTAAAAGGGCTTCAAGTAGCGCGTTCTATGCATAATGTCGGGATAGCTGCTTTAGCAAAGGTTGCACGTATAGGTGAGCCAATTAACAGTTTTCATTTAGGTTTTTTATTAGGGCCTAGAATTAATGCGGGAGGGCGCATTGGAGACCAAGCTTTGGGAGCACGCTTGCTCAGTTGTGATAATAGAGATGAAGCTGATAAAATGGCAGAGCAATTAAATAAGCTTAATCAGGAACGTCAAGAAATGGAAGCTATTCAATTAGCTCAAGCAGAAGCTTATATTGATTCTGTTCATCACGATAAAGAAATGTCGTCATCACTTGTTGTTGCTTGTCAAGAATGGCACCCAGGAATTGTTGGTATTCTTGCATCTCGTTTAAAAGAACGTTTTTTTTGTCCTGTTTTTGTAATTGCTTTAAAAGCAGATGGTAGCGGTACAGGGTCAGGACGTTCAATTAGTGGTGTGGATTTAGGTGCACTTGTTCATGAAGCTGTTACATTAAACTTATTAGAAAAAGGGGGAGGGCATAGTATGGCAGCTGGGATTACAATTCAATCTACGAAAGTTGAAGCTTTTCGAGAATGGTTAGAAGAAAAGGTTTCTTTAGTAGTTTCGCAATTGCGTGCTAAAAAGTCTCTTAGTATAGATGGCTTTCTTTCTGCTTCTGGTGCTAATAAAGATCTTTTTGATATGATTGAAAAAGCAGGCCCTTTTGGTTCGGAAAATGCTACACCTGTTTTTGTTCTTCCTTCTCATAGATTGGTCAGTGTATGTGAGGTTGGGAAAGGGCATTTACGCCTTTTTGTTTCTGATCTTGAAGGCAAAAAACTCCAAGGAATAGCTTTTCATGCAGTGGGAACATCCCTTGGCAATTTTCTTTCTGAAAATGTTGGAGAAACAATTCATGTAGCAGGTAATCTTAGTTTAAATTATTGGAACGGAACTATCAAACCACAATTGCGTGTTATTGACGCAGCAGCAGTGGCTTGATAGATATTTTTTCGATTAGATATCGAGATTATGAGCAAAAGTTGAGTTTTCTTGTATAAATCGAAACCGTGCTTCTGGTTTTGACCCCATTAAACTTTCCACTGTATCTTTAGTTTTTTGCATTTCAAGTGCATCGACAGAAATGCGCAAAAGTGTGCGTTTTTGGGGATGCATAGTTGTTTCTTTAAGCTGCTCAGCGCGCATTTCTCCCAAGCCCTTGAAACGTCCAATTTCGATTTTAGCTTTTCCAGTAAATTCAGTTTTTAATAACTCATCCTTATGGGCATCATTGCGCGCGTAGGCAATTTTTCCCCCTTGTGATATTCTGTAGAGAGGAGGTACAGCAAGATATAAATGCCCCCCACGGATGAGGTCGGGCATTTCTTGAAAGAAAAAGGTTATTAAAAGTGAAGCAATGTGTGCACCGTCAACATCAGCGTCAGTCATAATAATAACACGCTCATATCTAAGATCATCTTCACGATATTTAGAACGTGTTCCACATCCAAGCACGAGGATAAGATCACTAATTGTCTGGCTTGTAATCATCTTCTCGCGTGCAGCACTGGCTACGTTTAAAATTTTCCCCCGAAGAGGTAAAATTGCTTGGTTTGCTCTATTGCGGGCTTGTTTAGCAGAACCACCAGCCGAATCTCCTTCAACAATGAATAATTCAGCACCAGCAGCAGAATTTTGGCTACAATCTGCTAATTTACCGGGTAGGCGTAATTTACGTACAGCTGTTTTTCGATTTATTTCTCTATCTTGGCGTCGTTTTACACGTTCTTCTGCTCGTTCAATAACCCAATCAAGAAGCTTTGTCGCTTCTTGTGGAGAATTAGCAAGCCAATGGTCAAAAGGATCACGTATTGCATTTTCAACGATACGTTGTGCTTCAATTGTAGCTAATCGATCTTTAGTTTGCCCAACAAATTCAGGCTCTCTAATAAAGACTGAAAGCACTGCAACGGCTGATGCCATAACATCATCAGAAGTAATAATAGCAGCGCGTTTGTTTCCTATTAATTCAGCGTAAGCTTTCAGTCCACGTAAAAGAGCTTGCCGTAGCCCTATTTCATGGCTTCCACCTTCTCGTGTAGGAATAGTATTGCAGTAGGATTGTACACCAGCATCACCACTATGCCAAGCTACTGCCCATTCAACTGAGCCATGATTGGCACGTTGTTTCGTTTTACCAGAAAAGATTTCAGTTGTTATACAATATTTACTATTCAATGATGATGATAAATAGTCTTTAAGCCCATCTGGAAAATGAAAAGTAGCTTTTTCAGGAACATTATTGATACCTTCAAGTACTATAGGGTCACAACTCCAGCGAATTTTAACTCCACTAAAAAGATAGGCTTTAGAACGCGCCATTTTATAAATTTTTTCTGGTTCAAAAGCTGTTTTTTCACCAAAAATTTTACTATCAGGGTGAAAACGAACTCGTGTACCGCGACGGTTGTAGACATCACCTAAATCTTCTAACCCAGATTGAGGAATGCCACGTGAGAAACGCTGACGGTAAAGTTTTCGTTCTCGTGCTACTTCGACTTCCATATCATCAGAAAGAGCGTTAACAACGGAAATACCAACTCCATGTAAACCACCAGAGGTTTGATAAGCTTTCCCATCAAATTTTCCTCCTGAGTGAAGCTGTGTCATAATGACTTCAAGAGTAGATTTGTCTGGCATTTGAGGATGATTTTCAATAGGAATTCCACGTCCATTATCTGTAACCGTTAGATAACCATCTTTATCTAGTAATACATCAATTAAATCAGCGTAACCAGCAACAGCTTCATCCATTGCATTATCAATGATTTCAGAAAATAAATGATGAAGCGCTTTGCTATCTGTTCCACCAATATACATTCCAGGTCGCAAACGCACAGGCTCCAACCCTTCAAGTACTCGGATAGATGATGCATTGTAGTCATTCGTTTCTGCATTATCTTTAGAGGCAGATACAGGCGCCTTTGAAGGTATTGCTTTTGAATTTACTGAAGTTTGCTGACTATTTGCTTTCGTTTCCATACGAAGCTGAGCTTTGTTTAAAATACTAAAAAGATCTTTATTATTATCGCTCATAGCATTCAATTATCTATCTAAATTTTAAGTTATTTAAAATAAACGTTTAATCGAAATAAGTTTTATGCCCGTTTTTCATTTAAAAATCAACGTACTTAAGAAACATCAATTGTTGGGCCAAAAATTTGTTCAAATGCCTGTTTTAGAGCAATGTCAACATCATGTATTGTTATAGGTAAACCTAAATCAATTAAACTTGTTACACCATAATCTGCAATTCCACATGGAACAATTCCTGAGTAGTGATCTAAGTTAGGATCAACATTGATAGCAATTCCATGAAAACTTACCCATTTACGTACACGAATACCAATAGCAGCGATTTTATCTTCACAAGAAGTGTCTTTTATTGTTTGCGGACGATCTGGTCGTGTAACCCAGACACCAATTCTATCTTCACGACGTTCACCTTTAATATTAAATTGTGCAAGCGTCTGAATAATCCACTGTTCTAATGCACCAATAAAAGCGCGTATGTCTTGCTTTCGGCGTTTCAGATCAAGCATAACATAAGCAATACGTTGTCCTGGGCCATGATATGTAAATTCACCACCACGACCAGCTTCATAAACAGGAAATAAATTAGGTGCTAGAAGATCCTTTTTGTTGGCACTTGTGCCAGCCGTATAAAGGGGAGGATGTTCAAGAAGCCAAACTTGTTCATGTGCGGTTTTTGCAGAAATATTTTCTACGCGCTTTTGCATATAACAGAGCGCTTCAGGATATTCGACTAAATCATCACTTATTTTCCATTCAATTGGTGAGGCGGGAGAATCTGTTTTAAAATCATACGATAAATAATCACGATCAGTGCGTTTCAATTTAGATGTCATCAGAAATATTTATATTAAGGGTTATATTTTTTTGCTATTAGTAACATTGCGTAGCAAGATATGGGGGTGTTCATTAAAATCAAAATAGAAAATGAAAAACATTGATATTTTTTCTATACTTTGTTTATCATCAAATGTGTTGGATACATAATCTTTAACGCTACTATTTGCAAACTCTCAATAGATAACAATGTATCTCATCAATTGTAAAAGAGCACAAAATTTTTAAAGTGTGAACATAATAGAATTTGATATAAAGCCAAGGAAATATCTCAATTAATTAAATGATGAGTGTATTATGTTGCTTAGTTTTAACAAATTCTTTCAACAAAAATCATATTATTAATTGCCGTTATTCTTCAAGAATGAATACATTTTAAAACAACGTAACATTGAAGTTATAGTTTGAAAAGATTTTATTCTGTCTGAGCAGATCGAGCATGAGTTGAAATATAAGGTATTTTGTGACAAAAGTTAATGAGCATCTTACCATTTCCATGACGCTCTACTATTTCCTGATGAACCTCTACAACCTTTAACCTCACTACTACCTGAATATTTTCCGAATCTCTCATTATAGTGTTTTCGTTTAGTATTTACGTTGGTAAACAAAAGTTTAAAACGATACTCATCCAACGATATCTTTGTGGGCCTCCTTTTTTAACAAAAATCATTGCAAGAATCGGTAAACCAATCATTATAAAAAGATTAGAAAGAAAATAGCGTTTGTTATCATTTCTTCTTTTTAGCTTGTTGTACGCTATGTTTCAATAATTTTAGTTTTTACTTTGATTCTAGATATAACATCAGAATTAATTTCTGTAATAATATCGATAATGGCATTAACTGCTTCAATGATCCCTTTTTGATATTTTTCTTCACGAAAATTAGGGAGAATAAAATTATTAATAATGATTGCAGAAATCGCATCTGTTAGTTTTTTAAATTATAACTCACTTCAAATATGCACTTGACGTTCGTTTAGTGCAACAACTGGTAATACACCATTATTGATTTCTTTTGCCCCTAAGTTCCATGTGCAAAACAGAGAATTGCTATAAGTCTCGATATCGATTTCCGAAAGGGTAGGAACAGTCACAATGACAATTTGATCTCCTGTTTTTTCTAGTGCAGACAGCTTTTCTGTCAAATTTTTTATCATTGTGTTGTGTCGAGCAAATGAGCTACATCATTAACATGATCTGTTAAAAGGGGAAATTAGGTTTGCGAATAAGCAATATTATTCAATGTAACTTCTAAAAATAGAAAGCTTATGAAAGACCATAAAGATAAAGAAGCATTATGTTGAATAAAACGTTGAAACGATAGCATTATTGAGATTAACCTTCGTTTTTGTTGAATATCAATAGTAAATGTTTGCATAGGTTTAGCATCATGAAACTATAATTTTTCCAAAATCATTGTTGGCATTGTTTTTAGTGCAGTATTGTATATACACGTACTGCTTCGATATAATCATTAGCGAACAACAGAAATACGATTTTTAGTTCCTTCTAATTGCGATTGAAGAGCAAGAAAATTTTGATTTGTTTTTTTAATCAAGATAGTTCTCAGCAACAACTATAAAACAATGAAAATATATTCGACAAATTAGCTTAGCTATTGAGGTATCGTTATATAATCTGTGGGTTATTCAATATATCAGCGTTAATGGTTATTTGCGTTGCTTTTGCACGTACTTGAATAACGCCAGTAAGAACAGTTTGCTCATGGGATGCATAAGCTTTGACAATTTTTACAAAATTAGGGATGAGATCCGCACAGTATGGCTTATGAAAAAAAATAAAACAATCTTTGTATATTGCTTTGGAATAACACATTGTTTGAAAAGCTTAGAAAGTTACTATCATATTTGAAATTTATTAATGTATAAAAAGGTTTGAGAAGAGGGAGTTAAAGTAGAAATACTAGGATGATATAGATTGCATAATTTTTGATCGAAAAATCTTGTTGATACTTTCCTAATAGAAAAAGCTATACTCGTAATATTAAGTTTAGGGTTGCTTTATTAATAGAGAGTTTAGTGTTGATTATAGGTTCTTTCTTGAGAATGAGTAAGTTGTTAGCAAGTAATGATCCAATTCAATAGATTACGGCAAAAATTATGGTTTAGTTTTTGGTATAAGCATCGTTTTGTTGTTAGCATTTTTGGAAACTGTGATAGAATTTCCCCTTACTCACAAGTTACTGACTTATAAGCAAACTCATTATTTAAAGTTCTGTAGAATTTATTTTTGATGATTGTGTCATTTTTATTATAGCTCTTTTTGAAAAGATTCTGTAATGGGGATAATGTATCATTATGTGGTTCTCAACATTATCTTCGGAGTAACTCATGAACACAAAATGTTTAATCAGTACATCCATTATCACTCTATTTACAGCTTCCGTAGCACAAGCAGCAGATATTATGGTACCTCGAGAATCAAGGCCCGTTGTTTCACCTCCTCAAGCATCAAAGCAAATTTCACCACCTGTTGAAATGAGTCCTAATTCTGATATTCCACCAGTTATTTCTGCACCTACTTTTTCTTGGAATGGTTTTTATCTTGGAGGGCAGATTGGTGGCTTTTCAGGTAAAACAGGGATCAGTTTATACGCTAAAAAAGGTCCCAGTACGAGAGAATGGACACCGGTTGAGAAAGATACAGTGCCTCAACTTTCCGGTTTCATGGGAGGTCTTTATGCAGGAGCCAATGTTGATTTAGGGAGTAGTCTTATTCTAGGCGTTGATACGGATATAGTTTGGTCTAATAAACAGGATACAAAAGTTGTTGCTAAAAGAAAATTTGAAGGACTAGAACTAGAAGAAATAGAAGAGGTAGAGGGGATAGAAGAAGAAAGTGAAAGCCGTTCATATGAATATGCATCTACGCCGCGGTTGGAAGCTGTAAATTACCCAGAAATTCTAAGACATCAAGTATCTAGTGCAAGGAGTACAGAGTCAGAGCGTGAAGCCTCATCTTCAAGAGAGAAGAGGAATATTAGAACAAAACGGACACACCAGACACAAAGTAGTAGTCAATCATCTCAACAGAATGGGCAGACTCAAGCTCAAAATTCTGAAACAACACAACAACGAGCAGCACAACAGCAAAGATTAGAAGCCAGACCTTCAGTTTCAGAATATTCATACGAGAGGTCAGCTTTGCCTGTAAGGCATATAAGAGAAACAGAGCAAGTAAATGAAACAGTGGGAGCTACTAAAGTTTATAGTAGTACTTTAAAACAAAAATGGTCTGGTGCTACACGAGTACGTATAGGTTTTGCATTTGATCGTATTGTGCCTTATATCGCTGGCGGTGTTGCTTATACGCAGCTTCAAAATACCTTTTCACGATCAATTGAAATGGAAAGTCACGAAATAACTTCTTCTAGCTTATCGGATACAAAAATGATGGTGGGTTATACTCTTGGTGGTGGTGTTGATTTTGCGATGGCTGACAATGTTATTTTACGTGCGGAATATCGCTATTCAGATTTTGGTAAACAGAAATTTGCTAAGGACAAATTAGAACTTGATTACCAGACCAATGATTTTCGGGTTGGTGTTGCTTATAAATTCTAATTTATTTAGGACTTTAATCACTTTAAAAGCTCTACCTACGGTAGAGCTTTTATTTTTTCCGCTGTTGTGTTTTCTCAGATTAGGGAATGAAGTATATTGTAGTCATATCTAATAACGAAAGGAAAGCTGGAAATTTAGGATCCTGACTTTATCACCTTGTTTCTAAACTTGTAGAATAAAAGAAACATAAGAAGGTAAAAATATATGGTGGGCAATGAGAGACTCGAACTCCCGACATCCTCGGTGTAAACGAGGCGCTCTACCAGCTGAGCTAATCGCCCAATCAATGATTTGTCATTGAATGAGAGCTTTTTAAGGAAAATTTTATTTAAACGCAAGAATAAAAGATATTTTTATTTGATATTTTTTAAAGGATGTTAAATTTTTATTTTTTTTGAAAAAAACACATTAAGAATGCTTGACAGAAACGAATGAACCTCTTACACCAGCTAAACAATTGGTTCGAAAGAAGTGCGCGGGTGTAGCTCAGTTGGTTAGAGTGCTGGCCTGTCACGCCGGAGGTCGCGGGTTCGAGCCCCGTCACTCGCGCCATTTTATAGTGTCTTTCCTAGTTTGCTTTTGTAGTGTACACATTTCGTTCGCAAAGTACTAAATTTAGTGTTGGCTATAAAACTCTTTTTAACATTTCAATTTTTTTCCTTTATTTGTATAGTTTCTGAGAATAGGGGCTTGCGTCTTTTTTCGCACTGCTGTACCTATATTGATAAGAAAAAATTGCACGGCATGCCTTTTGAAGCTGTACGAGCGGGAGTAGCGGGAAAATTGTGATAATTTATGTGTTTATCTAGACAACATCAAATAATTACGTTACCTCAGGCACTTTATTAAGCGGAAGAAGATGATGACTCATTTGTTGAGTTCTTACTTACCAGTGTTGATTTTTATTATTGTTTCAGCAGTTATTGCGGGGGCTCTTTTAATTACGCCTTATATTGTGGCTTATCGTGCCCCCGATCCGGAAAAATTATCAGCTTATGAATGCGGATTTAATTCTTTTGATGACGCTCGCATGAAATTTGATATTCGGTTTTATTTGGTTTCAATTTTGTTTATTATTTTTGATCTTGAAATTGCTTTTCTTTTTCCTTGGGCTGTTTCATTTGGCTCAATAGGTATGTTGGGTTTTTGGTCAATGATGATGTTTTTAGCAATTTTGACGATTGGATTTATATATGAGTGGAAAAAGGGGGCTCTTGAATGGGATTAATATTAAATAATCCAACAGTTATAACTCCGAAATCGAAAGAAGTGGCGGGGCTGAGTGCTGATGAGTTGATAGGTTCTCATGATAAATTTTTTCATGATATAAATGCTGAATTGTCTGATAAGGGTTTTTTAGTAACCTCAGCAGATGCTTTGATAACTTGGGCGCGTACTGGCTCATTGATGTGGATGAGTTTTGGTTTGGCTTGTTGTGCTGTTGAGATGATGCAGTGCTCAATGCCTCATTATGATAATGAGCGTTTTGGATATGCACCGCGCGCTTCACCTCGTCAATCAGATGTGATGGTGGTTGCTGGTACTTTAACCAATAAAATGGCGCCTGCTTTACGTAAAGTTTATGATCAAATGCCTGAGCCGCGTTATGTGATCTCTATGGGATCGTGTGCAAATGGTGGTGGCTATTATCACTATTCTTATTCAGTTGTGCGTGGATGTGATCGTATAGTACCGGTAGATATTTATGTTCCAGGGTGTCCTCCTACAGCAGAGGCGTTGCTTTACGGTATATTGTTGTTGCAGAAGAAAATCCGTCGTACTGGATCTATAGAGCGATAGAGGCTTTAGAGTGATGTTTGAATCATTAAATGAGCTTTCTGCCTATTTGAAGAATCAATTAGGGGATAAATTAGAAGAAAGTGTTCTTGCGTTTGGCGAATTGACGATTGTGTCACGTCTTGATGCAATTACTGATGTCTTAATGTTTGTGCGTGATGATTCTCGATGTCAGTTTGTTAATATTACAGATATTAGCGGCGTTGATTATCCTTCTCGAGACAAACGCTTTGATGTCTCTTATCAATTATTGTCTCCTCGTTATAATTTACGGTTACGTGTTAAGGTGCGAACTGATGAAAATGTGCCAATTCCCTCTGCGTGCTCAGTTTATCCCGGGGCAGAGTGGTATGAGCGTGAAACGTACGATATGTACGGTATTTTATTTTCTAGTCATCCAGATTTGAGGCGCATTCTGACTGATTACGGGTTTGAAGGGCATCCTTTACGTAAAGATTTTCCAGTAACGGGGTTCGTGGAATGTCGTTATGACAATGAAGTTAAGCGAGTAATCTATGAACCTGTTGTTTTGCGGCAGGAAATGCGTAATTTTGATTTTCTTTCGCCCTGGGAAGGTGTTGAATATATTTTGCCGGGTGATGAAAAGATAAACGGCGAAAAATGATATTAAAACTGACAAGAATAACACTGAAACAGGCAGATTTTTAGATGATTGAATACTTTTTAAGTAGGGAGGATGTAAATGTTTGCATGTAGTAGGTCGTTATCTTGTGTTTTGCGATATGGTAAGCAAAATTTTATTGACGTTCAATTAAGAACGTATTTTGAAAAAGCAAGGAGTTGATTGTGGCTGAAGTCAATGTCCGAAACTTTAATATTAATTTTGGTCCTCAACATCCTGCGGCGCATGGTGTTTTGCGTATGGTTCTTGAATTAGACGGTGAAGTTATTGAGCGTGTAGATCCGCATATTGGATTATTGCACCGTGGTACTGAGAAGTTGATGGAAACAAAAACGTACCTTCAGGCGTGTCCTTATTTGGATCGTTTGGATTATGTTGCTCCTATGAATCAAGAGCATGCTTTTGTGCTTGCTATTGAAAAATTGTTGGGTATTGAGGTTCCTAAACGAGGGCAGTTAATCCGTGTTCTGTTTTCTGAAATTGGACGTATTCTTAATCATTTACTTAATGTGACAACGCAAGCAATGGATGTTGGTGCTTTAACACCACCACTTTGGGGGTTTGAGCAGCGTGAACGTTTGATGATTTTTTATGAACGTGCATGTGGTGCGCGGCTTCATGCTAATTATTTTCGTCCTGGTGGTGTGCATAGAGATTTACCGGAATCTTTAATTGAAGATATTGGTAATTTTATTGATCTATTTCTTATTGCTCTTGGTAAGCTTGATGCGCTTATAACGCCAAATCGAATTTTTAAACAGCGAAATGTAGATATTGGAGTGGTAAGTAGTGATGAGGCTTGGGCTCGTGGTTTTTCTGGGGTAATGATTCGCGGTGCCGGTGTGCCGTGGGATTTACGTAAAAGCCAACCTTATGAATGTTATAATGAAATGGAATTTGATATTCCTGTCGGTAAAAATAGTGATTGTTATGATCGTTATCTCATTCGTATGGAAGAAATGCGTCAGTCAGCAAGAATTATGCGCCAATGTGTGAATCGCTTGCTTAGTACTGAAAGAAAAGGACCGGTTTCAAATTTAGATCATAAAATCGTTCCTCCAAAACGTAATGAAATGAAAAATTCAATGGAGGCACTTATTCACCATTTTAAACTTTACACGGAAGGGTTTCATACTCCTCCTGGTGAAGTTTATGTTGCTGTAGAAGCTCCAAAAGGTGAATTTGGTGTTTATCTTGTTTCTGATGGAACAAATAAGCCTTATCGGGTTAAATTGCGTGCTCCTGGTTTTGCTCATCTTCAAGCTATGGATTTTTTGACTCGAGGTCATATGCTTGCAGATGCAACAGCTATTTTAGGTTCAATTGATATTGTTTTTGGGGAGGTTGATCGCTAATGTCTGTACGTCGTCTTGCAGATGATGCTCACCAACCATTAGAATTTTCTTTTACAAAAGAAAATCAAGTGTGGGCGCAAAATACTATAGCAAAATATCCTATAGGGCGTGAGCAGTCAGCTGTAATTCCCCTCTTAATGCGTGCTCAAGAGCAAGAAGGTTGGGTGACACGTGCTGCAATCGAGTATGTTGCTCAAATGCTTTCAATGGCTTATATCCGCGTTTTAGAAATTGCTACTTTCTATACTCAGTTTCAACTTAAGCCGGTTGGAACAAAAGCGCATATTCAAGTTTGTGGTACTACTCCTTGTATGTTACGTGGTTCTGGTGAGTTAATTAAAGTTTGCCAAAAGAAAATTCATTCTGAACCTTTTATTACTAACAAAGATGGAACTTTGTCATGGGAAGAGGTGGAGTGTCTTGGTGCTTGTGTTAATGCTCCAATGGTTATGATTTTTAAAGATACTTATGAAGATCTTACAGCAGAACGTCTTGAAGAAATTATAGATGCATTTGAGGCGGGAAAAAATTCTGATATAGCTGTAGGGCCTCAAAATGGTCGTAAATCATCGGAACCTATAAATGGTTTAACTTCTTTAATTGATGAGAATGAGGGGAAGAAGAAATCATCAAAACTTTCAAGAAAAAAATAAAAACAGAGTAAATAACGCTTCATTAATAGAGTGTTTATTGTTTGTTTATTTGGAAATATTTTAGTAGAAGTAACAAATCTTTTAAAAATACTGAAAAATTATTGGATTTAGGAAAATGTTGAGAACATATTCGATGTTAGGGAAAAAGGTGGGGTATGCTAACTGATAAAGATCGCATTTTCACTAATATTTATGGTTTAAAGGATAAATCATTAAAAGGCGCTATGCTGCGTGGGCATTGGGATGGTACCAAGGCGATTGTCGAAAAAGGCCGTGACTGGATTGTTGATGAGGTAAAAAAGTCAGGTTTGCGTGGTCGTGGTGGTGCTGGTTTTCCTACTGGTATGAAGTGGTCTTTTATGCCAAAGCAAAGTGATGGTCGACCACATTATTTAGTCGTGAATGCAGATGAATCGGAACCTGGAACGTGTAAAGATCGTGACATTTTGCGCCATGATCCTCATACTTTAATTGAAGGATGTGTTATTGCTACTTTTGCAATAGGTGCAAATGTTGCTTTTATTTATATCCGTGGTGAATATATTCGTGAGCGTGAAGCGCTTCAAGCTGCGATTGATGAATGTTATGATGCTGGTTTGCTTGGTAAGAAGACCAAATGTGGGCATGTTTGCGATATTATTATTCATCATGGTGCTGGAGCGTACATTTGTGGTGAGGAAACAGCTCTTTTAGAAAGTCTTGAAGGAAAAAAAGGGCAGCCTCGGCTTAAACCGCCGTTTCCTGCTAATATGGGGGTTTATGGTTGTCCGACAATAGTTAATAATGTGGAATCCATTGCAGTTATTCCAACAATTTTGCGTCGGGGTGCTTCATGGTTTTCATCAATCGGTCGTTCAAACAATGTTGGAACAAAATTGTTTATGATTTCTGGTCACGTCAATGCCCCTTGTACATTTGAAGAGGCTCTAGGTGTTTCTTTTCGTGAATTAATTGAAAAGCACACAGGGGGTATTCGTGGTGGGTGGAATAATCTTTTAGCGGTTATTCCAGGTGGAGCTTCTTGTCCAGTCGTTCGGGGTGAAGATATGATAGACGCAGTCATGGATTTTGATGGGATGCGTGATGTAGGGTCCTCTTTTGGCACAGGTGGTGTGATTGTTATGGATAAATCAACGGATATTATCAAGGCAATTTGGCGTATAGCGGCTTTTTTCAAGCATGAAAGTTGTGGGCAGTGTACACCGTGTCGTGAAGGTACTGGTTGGATGATGCGTCTTTTAGAGCGCATGGTTGAAGGAAGAGCTCAAAAACGTGAGATTGACCTTTTGTTTGAAGTTTCTAAACAGGTTGAAGGGCACACTATTTGTGCGCTTGGTGATGCTGCAGCGTGGCCTGTTCAAGGATTAATACGCAATTTTCGCTCAGAGATTGAGCAAAGAATTGATAATTATACGCGAAACGTGGTTCAAAGCAGAAATGTTGCTTTGGAAGTAGTAGAGTAAAAATTTTATTCTGATGAATAATAAAATGTGAGTTTAGGTAAATTATCTGCGGACTGGATTAATGATGATAAGTATCAAAGTTGATGGTAAAGAGATTGAAGTTCCTGACTACTATACATTGCTTCAAGCCGCTGAAGCTGCTGGTGCTGAAGTGCCACGTTTTTGTTTTCATGAAAGTTTGTCAATTGCTGGAAATTGTCGCATGTGCTTGGTTGAGGTCAAAGGTGCTCCTCCAAAACCTCAAGCTTCTTGTGCGATGGGGGTTCGCGATTTACGGTTGGGCCCCAATGGTGAAATACCTGAGATATTTACCAATACAGAGATGGTTAAAAAAGCACGTGAAGGTGTTATGGAGTTTCTCCTTATTAATCATCCGCTAGATTGTCCTGTATGTGATCAAGGTGGTGAATGTGATCTTCAAGATCAAGCAATGTTTTATGGTCGTGATTGTTCTCGTTATACGGAAAACAAGCGTGCTGTAGAAGATAAATATATCGGTCCGCTTGTGAAAACTGTTATGACACGGTGTATTCATTGTACCCGTTGTGTTCGTTTTACGACAGAAGTCGCAGGTGTTTCAGAGCTTGGTTTAATTGGTCGTGGTGAAGATGCTGAAATTACAACCTATCTTGAAAAAGCAATGACATCTGAATTACAGGGGAATGTTATTGATCTTTGTCCGGTAGGTGCTTTAACCTCAAAACCTTATGCATTTCATGCGCGTCCATGGGAATTAACTAAGACGGAATCAATTGATGTGATGGATGCACTTGGTAGTGCCATTCGTATTGACAGTCGGGGGCGTGAGGTTATGCGAATAATACCACGTACGAATCAAGACGTAAATGAGGAGTGGATTTCTGATAAGACGCGTTTTATTTGGGATGGGCTGCGCACTCAGCGACTTGATAGGCCATATGTTCGTAAAAATGGAAAACTTCAGCCTGCAAGTTGGTCAGAAGCTTTTGCGAGTATTAAGACGGCAGTATCTAAAACATCAGCAGAAAAAATTGGTGCAATTGCAGGAGATCTAGCATCTGTTGAAGAAATGTATGCGCTTAAAGTATTGCTCACTTCACTAGGGTCAAAGGTATTTGATTGTCGTCAAAGAGGTATGGCTTTGTCACCTGAGTTAGGGCGCTCAAGTTATATTTTTAATCCAACTATTGTAGGTATTGAGCAAGCTGATGCATTGCTCATTGTGGGGTCTAATCCACGTACTGAAGCTGCTGTTTTAAATGCACGTATTTTAAAACGTCAACGGATGGGGCAATTTCCAATTGCATTAATTGGAGAACAAGTTGATTTGCGTTATCCATATTCTTATCTTGGGGCTGGTACTGAAGCGCTGAATGCGCTCATTAGTAGAAAGAATGCGTTTTTTGATGTTCTGAAAAAAGCTAAACGTCCACTTATTCTTATTGGTGAAGCTGCTGTTTCAGGTAAAGAGGGGTTGTCTGTTTTAAAAAATCTCGCAAAATTATCTGATGTTGTTGGTGCTCTTAATAAAGAGTGGAATGGGTTTGGTGTGCTTCATAATGCTGCCTCGACTGTTGGGGGATTAGATATTGGTTTTGTTTCTAAGATTGGAACTGAAAATATTGTTAAGACCTGTGAAGTTTTATTTTTACTTGGTGCAGATGAAGTGGAATTAACCCATAAAAAGGCTTTTACAATTTATATTGGTAGTCATGGTGATAATGGTGCGCATGCTGCTGATGTAATTTTGCCAGCATCAGCTTATACTGAAAAATCAGGGCTTTACGTTAATACAGAAGGTCGTGTTCAAATGACGAATCGAGCCGGTTTTGCTCCGGGTGAAGCAAAGGAAGATTGGGCAATTTTGCGCGCTTTATCTGATGTTTTAGGAAAAAAGCTTCCTTTTGATTCTTTATCTCAATTAAGGCAGAATTTATTCAGTGATTTCCCACATCTTTGCGCAATTGATGATATAGCGCCTGCATGTATAAATGATCTCAAAGCACTCGGTTCACAATTAATTGTTCTAAGTAAGCAAACATTCGCTTCTATAATTAAGGACTTCTATTTAACAAATCCAATAGCGCGTGCTTCTGCAGTTATGGCTGAATGTTCAGCTCTTGCAAAAAGTCATGCTGCTGGATCTGTAGAGTAAGAACAGAAGGGAAAAGGAATATTATGTATGATTTCTTTATGACCGGGCTATTACCAGTGCTGATTATAGTGGGTAAGACACTTCTCCTTTTGGTTGTTCTTTTAGTTTTAATTGCTTATCTTCTTTATGCAGATAGAAAAATTTGGGCCGCTGTGCAATTGCGGCGGGGACCGAATGTTGTTGGTCCATGGGGGTTGTTTCAATCTTTTGCAGATTTAATTAAATTTGCGGTTAAAGAACCTATTATCCCTGCTGGTGCCAATAAAGGTGTTTTTCTTTTGGCTCCTTTTGTTTCTGCTATGCTTGCGTTATCAACTTGGGCTGTTGTGCCTGTTAATGAGAATTGGGAAATTGCTAGTATTAATGTTGGTTTGCTTTATATTTTAGCTATTTCATCTCTTGAGGTTTATGGTGTTATCATGGGGGGGTGGGCATCAAATTCAAAATATCCTTTCTTGGGAGCTCTTCGTTCAGCAGCGCAAATGGTTTCTTATGAAGTTTCAATTGGATTTGTTCTTGTAACTGTTATCTTAGTAAGTGGTTCATTAGATCTCGCAACAATTGTTCGTGAACAAAGTAGGGGACTTGGAATGAATCTTGGTCTACCTTTTAATAGTTTTCTGGATTGGAATTGGTTAGTTCTTTTTCCAATGTTTGTTATATTTTTTATTTCTGCACTTGCTGAAACAAATCGTCCTCCTTTTGATTTAGTTGAAGCAGAATCTGAGCTTGTTGCTGGTCACATGGTTGAGTATTCCTCAACTCCTTATATGCTTTTTTTTCTTGGTGAATATGTTGCTATTGTTTTAATGTGTGCATTAACAACCATCTTGTTTTTAGGTGGTTGGTTGCCTCCTTTGGATGTTTGGTGGCTTAATTGGGTTCCAGGCGTCATTTGGTTTGTTTTGAAGGTTTGTTTTGTATTTTTTGGTTTTGCTATGGTTAAAGCATTTGTACCGCGTTATCGTTATGACCAGTTAATGCGGCTTGGTTGGAAAGTATTCCTTCCTATTTCATTGGCAATGGTTGTGATAACTGCTGCAGTCTTAAAATGTATTAGTTTTGTTTAAAAGGGGGGGTGTATGTCAGGTCTTATTCAAGCGGCAAAATCACTGCTTTTATTAGAATTTATAAGTGCCTTTTTTCTGGCGATGCGTCAGTTTTTTTCGCCAAAACCTACAATCAATTACCCTTATGAAAAGGGTTTTGTTTCTCCACGTTTTCGTGGTGAACATGCTTTGCGTCGTTATCCGAATGGTGAAGAACGGTGTATTGCATGTAAATTATGTGAGGCAATCTGTCCTGCTCAAGCTATTACAATTGAGGCGGAACCACGATGCAATGATGGTACACGTAGAACTATTCGTTACGATATTGATATGGTTAAGTGTATTTACTGTGGTTTTTGTCAGGAAGCTTGTCCAGTTGATGCTATTGTAGAGGGGCCAAATTTTGAGTTTGCAACAGAAATGCGTGAAGAACTTTATTATGATAAAGAAAAGCTTTTAAGTAATGGTGATCGTTGGGAGAGAGAAATTGCTCGTAATATATTGATGGATGCACCTTATCGTTAGGTGTATCGTCAACAAGTAGTCGGATGATTCTATCTGGCAAATTATAGCTGGGTATGAATTTTATGCTAATTAGTAGTTATTAAATCGAAGGAAATCCTATGCTAACAGGTTCGGCAGCGGTATTTTTCTATATATTTTCTTTTATCATGCTCGTGAGTGCAGTTACTGTTGTTGCTGCACGTAATCCTGTGCATTCGGTGTTGTTTTTAATCTTGGCATTTTTTAATGCAACGGCTTTGTTTGTGCTTTTGGGGGCTGAATTTTTAGGGCTTATTTTACTTGTCGTTTATGTTGGTGCTGTAGCAGTTTTGTTTTTATTTGTGGTTATGATGCTTGATGTGGACTTTGCTGAATTGAAAAGTGGAGTGCTTCGATATATTCCTGTCGGTGCCTTTATTGGTGTTGTTATTGTTGTAGAATTGATTTCTGTTTTTATTAGCAGCCACTTTTCTCCTGTTTTAAGATCTTATGTTACGCAACCGATGCCAGATTTAGCACAGCGAACCAATACGCAAGCACTAGGGGATATTCTTTATACAGATTATATTTTCTATTTCCAAATTGCTGGAATGATTTTATTAGTTGCAATGATTGGTGCTATTGTTTTAACGCTCCGTTATAAGTCTGGTGTCAAACGACAATCAATTGCAGTGCAGGTTGCTAGAACAGCAAAAAGTGCAATTGAAATCAAACAAGTTGAATCAGGTAAGGGTATTTAGCGGGGAAACGACTATGCATATTGACATTTCTCATTATCTCACTGTTTCTGCGATAATGTTTACAATTGGCATTTTTGGTATTTTTCTAAATAGGAAGAATGTGATTATTATTCTTATGTCAATTGAGCTTATATTACTTTCAGTCAACCTTAATTTTATTGCGTTTTCAGCATTTCTTCATGATCTAGTTGGTCAAATATTTGCTTTATTTATCTTGACAGTCGCAGCCGCTGAAGCAGCAATTGGTCTAGCAATTCTTGTTGTTTTTTTCCGTAACCGCGGTTCTATCGCAGTTGAAGATGTTAATGTGATGAAAGGCTGATAAGTAATGTATTATGCAATTGTCTTTCTGCCGCTTTTGGGCTTTTTAATTGCTGCTGTCGGCGGAAAAACTATGGGGGCTCGTGCAAGTGAAATTGTGACGTCTAGTTTCATGATAATTGTTGCTGCATTATCATGGATAGCTTTTTTTAATATTGCTATTGGTCATGCTTCAACGGTTAGTGTTCCGGTTTTGCACTGGGTAACTGTTGGTAACTTAGTTTTTGATTGGGCCTTGTATATTGATACATTGACAGCCGTCATGCTTGTTGTAGTTAACAGTATTTCAGTATTAGTACATATTTATTCAATTGGTTATATGCATCACGATCCTTCAAGGTCTCGGTTTTTTGCTTATCTTTCTTTATTCACATTTATGATGCTTATGCTGGTGACAGCTGATAACTTAATCCAAATGTTTTTTGGCTGGGAAGGTGTTGGGCTTGCATCTTATTTACTCATTGGCTTTTGGTTTCAGCGAGCTTCTGCTAATAAAGCGGCAATGAAAGCTTTTGTAATTAACCGTGTTGGTGATTTTGGTTTTCTTCTAGGTATTTTTAGCATTTTTGTTTTGTTTCAGTCAGTTAATTTTGCATATATTTTTGCAAAGACTGCAGACAATAGTTTTGTAGAAAATATAACATTTTTAGGTTGGCAACTTGATGGACAAACAGCAATTACTGTAACGTGTCTTCTTTTATTTATCGGTGCCATGGGTAAGTCAGCACAATTTCTGCTACACACATGGCTTCCTGATGCAATGGAAGGGCCAACGCCTGTATCTGCTCTCATTCACGCAGCAACAATGGTGACCGCTGGCGTTTTTATGGTTGCGCGTATGTCACCAATTTTTGAACTTTCTTCAACGGCTTCCACTGTGATTATTATTGTTGGAACAATGACTGCATTTTTTGCGGCAACTGTAGGGCTTGTACAAAATGATATTAAGCGCGTTATTGCTTATTCAACATGTTCACAGCTTGGTTATATGTTTGTTGCTTTAGGTGTTGGGGCTTACGGAGCAGCTGTTTTCCATCTCTTTACACATGCTTTTTTTAAAGCTTTACTGTTTCTCGGTGCAGGTTCTGTAATTCACGCAGTATCTGATGAGCAAGATATGCGAAAGATGGGGGGGTTGCGTAAACATATAAAAGCAACTTATTGGATGATGATTATAGGAACTATCTCATTAACAGGTGTTGGAATACCTGGTACACTTTTTGGTACAGCTGGTTTTTTCTCAAAGGATGCAATTATAGAATCCGCTTTTGCATCACATAGTGTTGTCTCAGAATATGCTTTTTGGCTTCTTGTTTTATCTGCTTTACTAACGAGTTTTTATTCGTGGCGGCTTATATTTATGACATTTCATGGTAAGCCACGTGCAACTGTTGATGTTATGCATCATGTTCATGAATCGCCTCCGGTTATGTTGATTCCTCTGCTTGTTTTGTCTGTTGGGGCATTATTTGCAGGTATTGTTTTTCAGCCTTATTTTTTTGGTGATTTGTATGATACTTTTTGGAAAGGTGCATTGTTTACACGCAACCACAACCATATTCTTCATGAAGCACACAATGTGCTAAATTGGGTAAAATGGTCACCATTTACAGCAATGGTTCTTGGATTTGTTTTGGCTTGCCTGTTCTATATTTTTGTTCCGTCACTTCCTAAAAAGCTTTCCGAATTTATGCCTGCATTCTACCGTTTTCTTTACAATAAGTGGTATTTTGATGAGCTTTATGACCTTTTGTTTGTCCGTCCTGCTTTAAGACTTGGTTGCTTTTTTTGGAAGATAGGTGATGGTAAAATTATTGATGGCTTAGGACCGAATGGTATTGCTGCACGTATTGTTGATATTACAAACAAAATCATTCGACTGCAGACAGGTTATCTTTATCACTATGCGTTTGCGATGCTTATTGGTGTCACAGCGCTGATCACGTGGATAATGATCGGGAGTTTAAATTGATGACCGACTGGCCTATTCTTTCTACAGTTACATTTTTACCGCTTGTTGGTGTATTTTTGATTTTATTAATCAAAGATAATACTGAAGCTGAAAAACATAATATACGCAATGTAGCGTTTTTTACATCTATATTTGTTTTTATTATTTCTTTAATTATTTGGGTGAAGTTTGATAACACAAATTCTGACTTCCAAATGGTCGAGAAATTCGATTGGTTAGGTGGTGGCATTAGCTATCATATGGGTGTTGACGGCATTTCTATTCTTTTTGTCGTCCTCTCAGCTTTTTTATTGCCATTCTGCATTTTGGCAAGTTGGGAGAATATTAAAGACAGATTAAAAGCTTATATGATTGCTTTTCTTCTCCTTGAAGTTGCAATCATTGGAGTTTTCTGTGCCCTTGACGCAATGCTGTTTTATGTTTTTTTTGAAGGTAGTCTCATTCCAATGTTTATTATTATTGGTGTTTGGGGTGGGGCGCGCCGTGTTTATGCAAGTATGAAGTTTTTCCTATATACTTTGCTTGGTTCAGTACTCATGTTAGTTGCTATTATGGCTATGTATTGGGAAGCGGGAACACTTGATATACCAACTTTATTGACCTATCAATTTTCTACACATATGCAAATGTGGTTATGGCTTGCGTTTTTTGCTTCTTTTGCAGTTAAAATGCCAATGTGGCCAGTCCACACATGGTTACCTGATGCACACGTAGAAGCACCAACAGCAGGCTCTGTTATTTTGGCTGGAGTGCTACTCAAGTTGGGTGGTTATGGTTTTCTTCGTTTTTCTTTACCAATGTTTCCCATCGCTTCAGCTGATTTTGCTCCTTTAGTTTTTGTATTATCGCTTATTGCAATTATTTATACATCGTTAGTTGCGCTTGTTCAAAATGATATAAAAAAGCTTATTGCCTATTCGTCAATAGCTCATATGGGTTACGTAACAATGGGTATTTTTGCTATTAACGAGCAAGGTATTCAAGGTGCTATTTATCAGATGTTATCACATGGGATTGTTTCTGCCGCTTTGTTTCTTTGTGTTGGAGTTATATATGATCGCTTGCACACGCGTGAAATTTCGGCTTTTGGTGGTTTAGTAAATAACATGCCAAAATATGCGGTTGTATTCTTAATCTTTACTATGGCGAATGTCGGTTTACCTGGAAGCTCAGGGTTTTTGGGTGAATTTTTAACTTTAATAGGTGTCTTTCAAATTAATAAATTAGTTGCAGTTTTTGCTACAACTGGTGTTGTATTATCTGCCGCTTATGCACTTTATCTTTATCGACGTATGATTTTTGGCCCCTTAGATAAGGAGGGTCTGAAAGTGCTCCATGATCTCTCTCTAAGAGAGAAGATTATCCTTTATCCAATGGTTGTTCTTACAATATTTTTTGGTGTCTATCCAATGCCGATTCTTAAAACCACGGCGTTTACAGTAGAAACCATTATTAACCAGCTGCACTAAATAAGAAATAAATACTCATGCAAACTGATATAATAGCTCAATTAATATTAATTTTTCCAGAAATCTTGATGGCACTGGGGGGCATGGTGCTCCTTTTAATCGGTGTTTATTCCGGTGCACGTTCATATTTAACTATCACTGGTTTAGCAATTGCTCTACTTGTTGCAACTATTATTATTATGGTCGTTTTTCCGCAAAATGGCGTTTTCTATACAAACACGCTCATTGTTGATTCCTTTAGCCGTTATATGAAAGTTTTGACTCTTGTCGGTGCGCTCTTTGCTCTTATTATGTCTGTTGGTTTTGCTTGTGCTCAGAAATTTGATATATTTGAGTTTCCCGTATTAGTCCTTTTTGCGACTTTGGGTATGATGTTAATGATTTCAGCTGGGAATACGCTGTCTCTTTACATGGGATTAGAATTACAATCTTTAGCTCTATATGTTCTTGCTGCAATCAATCGCGACAATATAAAATCTTCTGAAGCGGGTATAAAATATTTTGTTTTAGGTGCATTGTCTTCAGGATTTTTACTTTATGGTATTTCATTGCTTTATGGTTTTACTGCTCAAATTGGTTTTCGCGAAATTGCTTTTGCTTTAAATAATGAAGCTTTACAGCTAGGTATTATTTTAGGCATTGTTTTTATTTTAGCTGGTTTAGCTTTCAAAATTTCTGCAGTTCCATTTCATATGTGGACACCTGATGTTTATGAAGGAGCACCAACACCTATTACAGCATTTTTTGCTTCTGCTCCTAAAATTGCAGCAATGGCATTAATTATCCGTATCATTGTTGTTACCTTTATTCCATTGGGTGGTTCTGATGGTTCTATGCCTGCATGGCAGCAGATATTAATTTTCATGGCAATTGCGTCAATGATACTGGGTGCATTTGCTGCAATTGGCCAAAGTAACATTAAGCGTTTAATGGCTTACTCATCCATCAGTCATATGGGATATGCACTTGTTGGTTTAGCTGCTGGAAGTATGCTTGGGGTAAAAGGTGTTATTCTTTACATGACCATTTATCTTGGCATGACTCTTGGTTCATTTGCATTTATTCTTGGAATGCGATCTAGTGACGAAAATGTTGAAAATATTTATGACCTTACAGGATTGGTAAAAACTAATCCATTTATGGCTATTACGATGACGATACAGCTTTTTTCTTTAGCAAGTATACCTCCTATGGCTGGTTTTTTTGGTAAATGGTATACATTTTCTGCAGCTGTTCATGCAGGTCTTACTCCACTTGCTGTCATCGGCATGGTTGCTTCTGTTATTGGTGCTTTTTACTATTTACGGATTATTAAAATTATGTGGTTTGACGCTGCAAAAGATAGTTTTATTGTTTTATCAAGCGAACTTAAGCTTTGTCTTGGGCTTTCTACATTATTTATTTTATTTTATGTATTTTTTGGAATTTGGTTTGCTGAATTTGCAGAAAAAGCAGCAATATCATTATTTTAATAAGCATGGTTTATGCGTTATCAGATTTTGCTTTAAAACAAGGGTATGTTCTTGAATCGTATGAAAGTGTAGATTCAACAAATCTTATTGCACAACAAAAAGCAAATGCTGGTCATCGTGGTTATCTTTGGATTGTTGCGGAAAAACAAACGCAAGGAAGAGCTAGAAGAGGTAGGACATGGTATAGCCCGAAAGGGAATTTGTACTCTAGCCTTTTATTAATTGATGATATTGTTTGCCAAACTGCTTCTCAACTTAGTTTTGTTGCTGGAGTAAGTATAGTAGAAGCTATAAGGCACTTTATAAAAGATAAAGAAGATAGCATTGTTAGTTTAAAATGGCCAAATGATATTCTACTTAAAGGGATTAAAAGCTCTGGAATCTTACTTGAGCTGTTTACATTAACCCCACAAAAATATGCATTGGTTATTGGTATCGGTGTGAATGTAAAACATCATTTTAAAGATGCACCATATTTAACGTCAAGTATAAAGAATATTGGATTAGATATTGATAAAGAAGAATTATTTATGGTTTTAACAAAATGTTTTGCTGAAAATTATCTTCTTTGGAAGCAGTCGGAGGGGAGCAGTATAATCCATAAGAAATGGCTTTTATATTCAGCTCATCTTGGACAACCTATCAAAATAATCAATGGTGAAAAACTTACTGAAGGTATTTTTGATGGTCTTGATCATGATTTCAACTGCATTGTCAAACAAAAAGACGGTCAGAAAGCAATTATAACCGCTGGAGATGTTTATTTTGGTTTAGCTGCTTCTGTTAATACAAATCATTATTAACGTATAAATTTTATTTCACCATGAGATTATCTTAATAGTTTAGGAGATATTTATGGTTTCTACCAATGAAAATGAATTGGTTTTTCTGCCTTTGGGAGGGGTAGGGGAAATAGGAATGAATTTGGCTGCTTATGGATTTGGTCCAAAGGATTGCCGGGAATGGCTGCTTGTCGATATGGGGGTTAGTTTTGCCGGTCCTGAATTACCAGGAGCAAATCTTATTTTACCAGATATTCATTTTCTGGAAAATGAAAAACATAATGTGCGTGGTCTTGTTTTGACACATGCTCATGAAGACCACTATGGTGCTGTCCTTGATTTATGGCCAAAACTTCAGGTTCCGCTTTATTGCTGTCCTTTTACAGCGGGGTTATTGGAAAGTAAAAAGAGATCAAATTTTAAATTTCATAAAATTCCATTAAATATTTTTCAAGCTGGTGATTGCTTTCAAATTGGTCCATTTACAATTGAAGCTATTGCTGTCAATCATTCAATTCCAGAAGCTGTTTCTTTGGCAATTACAACATCTTTAGGAAATGTGATCCATACTGGAGATTGGAAAATTGATCATACACCTTCACTTGGACCCGTGACAGATGAAAAAAGATTACGGATTTTAGGAAACAAAGGTATTTTAGCATTAGTATGTGATTCCACTAATGCCCTTCAAGATGGTATATCGCCATCAGAACAACAAGTTCGGGATAGTCTTTCTGAAATCATTTTAAAAGCTGAAGGCCGCGTTGTTATTGCAACTTTTTCATCGAATATTGGTAGAATACGTTCAATTGCTCTTGCAGCAGAATCTGCTGGGCGCCAAGTTCTTTTGGTGGGGCGTTCTATAAAACGTAGTGTTACTGTAGCACAAGAACTTGGTTATTTGAATAATTTAGCACCGTTTATAACGGAAGATGATTATAGTCACACTCCACGAAAAAACGTGGTTTTGGTAGTAACAGGAAGCCAAGGTGAGCCGTGTTCTGCTTTAGCAAAGCTTTCACGAAATGAAATGAGAAATATTGCGCTTTCTCCTGGTGATACAATTATTTATTCATCACGTAGTATTCCGGGAAATGAAAAAGCTATTTTTGAGATACAAAATCGTTTCATTAATCAGGGAATTAAAGTAATTACAAACAATGATGCTCTTGTTCATGTTTCAGGCCATCCCCGCCGTTTAGAACTTCTACAAATGTATGATTGGGTAAAACCGCAAATACTTGTTCCTGTGCATGGTGAGGCTGCACACCTTGTGGCTCAAGCAGCTTTAGCGCGTGAGGCTAATATCAAAACTATTGCTGAAATTAGAAATGGCGATATGCTGCGTCTTGCTCCCAAACCAATAGAGATCGTTGAGAAAGTACCTGTTGGTCAAATCTATAAAGATGGTTACTTGATTGGTAGTGAAGATGAAGTAGGGATTAATGAACGTCGCAAATTAAGTTATGTTGGTTATGTTGCAATTTCTCTCCACATGAACAGTAAGCATGATTTACTTGATGATATTGGTTTTACGGCATTTGGATTGCCTAAAAACGATGGAAAAGGGAAATCATTAAAGGATATTCTTCTAACTGTTGTAGAAAATAATATTAATAATATTCCACAGATTAAAAGAAAAGATAATGAACTTATTCAAGAAACAACACGTCGGGCTGTCAGAGCGACTGTTAATGAAATTTGGGGAAAAAAACCTGTCTGTACAATTTTCTTACATCGCTCAAAATAAAAAGTGTTCTTATAATTATTTCTTTTAGTTAAATTAAGAAAAAAGAATTACTAGGTTAGCTTTATTACTAATATGTATCTGCACTTTACTGAGGATAAGTAAACTAAAAAATATATCAAATAAAACTTTTATAACATACTGGTTTGTTATATTTGTAAGCTTTCAGAATACAGCTATGATTAATGCATAACATTATTTGAACTTGCTCCAATTTGATGAGCTTAATTAGGAGTTAATGATTTCAATGCGTCTTTCTAAATATTTCATCCCTATTTTAAAAGAAAATCCTAAAGAAGCAGAAATTGTTTCACATCGACTTATGTTGCGTGCAGGCATGATTCGTCAACAAACAGCAGGGATTTATTCTTGGTTGCCATTAGGTAAAAAAGTACTTGATAAAATTTGTACGATTATTCGTGAAGAACAAAAACAAGCTGGTGCTTTAGAAATATTAATGCCTACGATTCAATCTGTTGATCTTTGGCATGAAAGTGGTCGCTATGACGATTACGGTTTTGAAATGTTACGTATTAAAGATCGCCAAGAACGTGATTTGCTTTATGGCCCAACTAATGAAGAAATAGTAACAGATATTTTTCGTTCATATGTTCGTTCTTATAAGGATCTTCCTCTCAATCTTTATCAAATTCAATGGAAATTTCGTGATGAGATCCGTCCGCGTTTTGGTGTGATGCGTTCACGAGAATTTTTAATGAAAGACGCATATTCTTTCGATCTTGATTATGAAAGTGCAAAAATATCCTATAATCGTATGTTTGTTGCTTATTTACGTACTTTTTCTCGCATGGGGTTGAAAGTAATCCCGACGCGCGCTGATACAGGTCCGATTGGTGGCGAACGTAGTCATGAATTTACTATTCTGGCTGAAACAGGTGAAAGTGCTATATTCTGCGATAAACAATTTCTTGATATTGATGCTCCACTTTTTTCAATTGATTTTACTAATAAAACTGTTTTAGCTGATATCGTTAAACAGTGGACAACTTTTTATGCTGCAGCGGAGGAAATGCATAATGAGGAAGAGTGGAATAAAATTTCTGAAACCAATCAGCTTTCAGCACGTGGCATTGAAGTAGGGCATATTTTTTACTTTGGTACTAAATATTCTGCACCAATGGAAGCAAAAGTGATGGGAAAAGACGGAAAAGAACACCCGGTTTTTATGGGATCCTATGGGATTGGTCCTTCACGTCTTGTCGCAGCAGCAATTGAAGCTTCTCATGATGAAAATGGTATCATTTGGCCAAAGCCAATAGCACCATTTGATTTTGGTATCATCAACATGAAACCAGACGATAAAAAATGTAACCATATGTGTGAAACTCTTTATCAAGGACTTATACGTGCTGGCTTTGACCCATTATTAGATGACAGAAATGAGCGCCCTGGTGTGAAATTTGCAATAATGGATTTGATCGGCTTACCAACACAAATAATCGTTGGGCCCAAAAGTGCTGCGCAAAATGAGGTTGAAATTAAAGACAGAAAAACAGGTGCTAAAGAATCTCTAACAATTGAATCAGTACTTAACCGACTTTCTACAACTTAGATGAGCAATGTTATGAATGGTTTGAGAAGAAAATGGTTTTCATCTTATGAATGGATGATTTCATTTCGTTACATGATTCCTAATAAAAAACATATATTTACATCTGTTGTTTCAATCATTTCTTTAATTGGGATTATGCTAGGGGTTTTTGCTTTAGTTGTTGTTATGGCAGTAATGAATGGTTTTCGCACAGAACTTCTTAATCGCATTCTCGGCATGAATGGACATCTTATCGTTCAAACGACTGATTCTAGTTTTTCTGATTATAATACCTTTATTTCTTATTTAGAATCCATAGACGGTGTAAATTCTGCTTTGCCTGTTGTTGAGGGGCAAGCACTTGTTCAAGGTAATATTGGTGGGGGAACTGGTGCTTTGATTCGTGGCATGCGTCAAGAAGATTTGGAGAAGCTTAAAATAGTATCTCAAAATATTAAATCAGGTACACTTGCTCATTTTGAAGAAGAAGAAGGCATTGCAATTGGAAGTGGTCTGGCAGAAAAGTTAGGGTTAACAATTGGAAGTGATCTGCGTATTATTACACCAGATGGTGACGTAACACCCTTTGGCGTTATGCCACGTATTAAAGCTTATAAAATAATTGCTATTTTTGAAGTGGGTATGTCTGAATATGACTCAATATTTGTTTTTATGCCTCTTTTTGAGGCGCAAGCATTTTTCAATCTAGGGCAGAAAATTCAATCAATAGAATTATTTCTTAATGATCCCGATACTATTGACCAAATAAAGCGGGTAATAGAAAAAGAGATGGATCAACAAGTTTACTTAATTGATTGGCGTATGCGCAATCAGGCTTTCTTTTCAGCTTTACAGATTGAGCGTAACGTCATGTTTTTTATTCTTTCTCTTATTATCCTTGTTGCTGCTTTAAATATTATTTCTGGATTAATTATGCTTGTGAAAGATAAAAACCACGATATTGCAATTTTGCGAACTATGGGAGCACACCAGAGTGCAATTATGCGTATATTCATCTCTACCGGCATGATGATTGGGTGTATTGGAACAATATTGGGGTTAATTTTAGGTGTCATAGCTGCTACAAATATCAATTATATTCAGGATTTTGTATCTTGGCTTTTCAATGTTGATGTTTTTAATCCTCAACTTTATTTTTTAACAAAATTGCCAGCACGCATTGAATGGGGACAAACTGCTATAGTAGCTGTGATGGCTTTGCTTTTATCGTTTTTTGCAACACTTATTCCAGCGTGGCAAGCTTCTAAGTTAGATCCTGTACAAGCTTTGAGGTATGAGTAATGTCTGTTGTTTTAGAACTTGTCGAGATTGAGCGGCGTTTTTTTGATAACGACAAACCTTTAACTATTTTAGACAAAGCCAATTTTATTCTTAATCGCGGAGAGCTTGTAGCACTTGTTGCACCATCTGGTGCTGGAAAATCAACACTTCTTCATATTGCTGGGTTACTGGAAAAACCAACAGCTGGTGATATTTTGTTGCATGGTGTTTCTTGTGCAAAATGCTCTGATAGTGAACGAACAGCTATGAGACGAAAAAATATCGGTTTTGTTTATCAATTTCATCATTTGTTACCAGAGTTCACAGCTTTAGAAAATGTAATGATACCCCAAATGATAGCAGGATTAAAAAAATCGACTGCAGAAAATCGCGCACTTAAATTATTAACATACCTTCGGGTTTCTCATCGTGCCAGACATCGTCCATCAGAATTATCAGGCGGCGAACAACAGCGTGTCGCTATTGCCCGTGCTATAGCAAATGCTCCTTGTGTACTGTTAGCTGATGAGCCTACAGGAAATCTTGATCCTGTAACTTCAGTTTATGTATTTCAGGCTTTATCAGCCCTTGTTCGTCAATCTGGGCTTGCTGCTCTTATTGCAACACATAATTACAGTTTGGCTAAGTTGATGCATCGTCGAATTACACTAAAAGAGAGAAAAATTATTGAACTTCCTTAAAAATACAGTACACCGTTTATTATAGAAAATTAATACTATAGCTGTATGTCTATATTCACCTATTGAAGAGTTTTTATGACAAATTTTGCAATTGATAAAAATCAATTAAATGCACGACGTCGGCGATTGATTTTTCGGGCGTGGCATAGAGGCATTCGTGAAATGGATTTAATTTTAGGGCAATATGTTGATTCGCATATCATTGAAATGAGCGATGAAACAATCTCTGAACTTGAATATATTATGTCTTTTGAAGATCGCGATTTACTTATGTGGATTACCGGGGAAATTCCTACACCATCTGAAGTAGATAGCCCGCTTTTTCGTGACATTGCAAATTATCGTGTTTGCACAAATTTTAATTGATCAAAATGTCCATATTTCAAAAAATTATTCTTCCTAAAGATGTGCAAGATTTAATGATTCTTGATGGCATTATTGATGGGTTTGAATCTTTCGCACTTGCTCAATTAAGCTCAGAAATTGCTCAAGATAAGCCACTTGTTTACATTGTTCGTGATGGAACAAAGATTTCCCATGTACAACAAGTTTTAAATTTTATTGAACCCAATTTACCTGTTCTTCAGTTTCCTGCATGGGATTGTTTGCCTTATGATCGTGTGTCGCCTGGAATAGCCATTACTGCGCGACGTCTTTCAAGTTTGGCACATATATCACATTTACATAAAAATCCACGTTCCGCGATTATATTGACAACAGCAAATGCAATTATTCAGAAATTACCGCCTCGCGCCATAATTGATGATCAAATTATCCATACGAAGATTGGTCAGTGTGTTAATATGGATAATCTAATCCATTATTTAGAGCGTAGTGGTTTTGAACGCGTTGCGATTGTGCACGATGTTGGTGAATTTGCTATCAGAGGAGGAATTATTGATATTTTTTCTCCTAGTGATAGTGAACCTTTGCGTCTTGATTTTTTTGGTGATACTCTAGAGACTATTCGCGTATTTGATCCAATTACGCAACGTACAACAGGCAACAAAACTGAATTTTTCTTACAACCAATGAGTGAGGTTATCCTCACGCCTGAGCGGATCAATCTATTTAAAAATAATTATATTCGTACACTTAGTGTATCACAAAGAAATGATATGCTGTATGAAGCCATTTCTCAAGGGCGGCGTTTTGCTGGTATGGAACATTGGTTGCCGCTTTTTTATGAGAATCTCGATAATTTCTTTGATTATTGTGGTGACGTACCTATTGTTTTTGAGCACCTTATAGAAGAAGTGCTAACTGAACGCTATCGTCTTATTGAAGATTTTTATAATGTTCGTAAAGAGCAAGAAAACAATGAAGAAAGTAATGCTTCCTATCATCCAATAGAGCCTAACCTACTTTATCTGACACCAGAACAAGTTTTAACACGTGCACAACAATCGGGGCAACGTATTGATTTTATACCCTTCAATGTTCCACAAACCTCTGGACAGACAGTTATTCATACAAATGTTGCACCGGGATATGATTTTGTAAAAGAACGTAATGCGCAGGAAAAAAATGTTTTCGCAAATGTGGTTGATTATATTCTTTCACTACAATCAGCTGGCAAGAAGGTACTCTTAGCCTGCTGGAGTGAAGGATCTATGAATCGCTTGTTGCAGATTCTTGATGAATACGGATTAAAAAAAATAGAAATTGCAAAGTCATTACAAGCTGTAAAAGCAACATCACATGATCAGGTATCGGCAGCTATTGTAGCAATCGAGCATGGTTTTGAATTTGACGATTTTGTTATTATAGCCGAACAGGATATCCTTGGTGATCGATTAATAAGATCATCAAAACGGCGCAAGCATAATACGCATTTTATCTCTGAAATTGCTACACTAAATTCTGGTGATATTGTTGTGCATGTTGATCATGGTATTGGACAGTTTATTGGTCTCAAAACCATCATGACAGCTGGAATTTTACGCGATTGTCTTGAAATCAATTATGCTGAAGGTGATCGATTATTTTTACCTGTTGAAAATATCGAACTTTTATCACGTTATGGATCAGAAGATACAGATGTAACGTTAGACAAGTTAGGTGGTGTTGCTTGGCAAACACGTAAAGCGCGACTAAAAAAACATTTATTGAAAATTGCTGGCCAATTGATCCGTATAGCTGCAGAACGCGCCACACGCTCTGCACCTGCGTTAAGTCCACCAATTGGATTGTTTGACGAATTTGTTGCATGCTTTCCTTATGAAGAAACAGAAGATCAGATAGATGCAATTGATGCAGTTTTAGGTGATTTAGCAGCAGGAAAACCTATGGATCGCCTAATATGTGGTGATGTTGGTTTTGGAAAAACAGAAGTTGCCATTCGAAGTGCTTTTGTTGCTGCATTAAATGGGTATCAAGTTGCTGTTGTTGTGCCTACAACTTTGCTTTCACGGCAACATTACAAGACCTTTATCTCACGTTTTCAAGGGGTACCTGTTAAAATTGGTCATGTTTCAAGGCTTGTAAAAGCTAAAGAATTAGCGCAAGTCAAAAAAGATATTTCAAATGGTACAATTGATATTGCCATTGGGACGCATGCCTTACTTAGTGAATCAATTAATTTTTCACGGTTGGGGCTTCTTATCATTGATGAAGAGCAACATTTTGGTGTTAAGCACAAAGAACGCTTAAAAGAAATTAAAAGTGATATTCATGTTCTCACACTTTCAGCCACTCCCATACCACGAACTTTAGGACTTGCTTTATCAGGATTACGTGAACTTTCATTAATAGCAACTCCACCCATTGGTAGAACACCGGTTCGGACTTTTATTTCACCTTTTGATGCAGTTGTTATACGCGAGGTATTGCTTCGTGAATATTATCGGGGCGGACAGAGTTTTTATGTTTGCCCTCGTATTTCTGATCTTCCCTATGTAGAAGAATATCTCAAAACACACGTACCTGAACTTAAATTTGCCGTGGCTCATGGTCAAATGCCAGTTACACAATTTGATGATATTATGAATGCATTTTATGATAGGCAATATGACGTGCTGCTTTCAACAACCATCATTGAATCAGGTCTCGATATTCCAACAGCAAATACATTAATTGTGCACCGTGCTGACATGTTCGGTCTTTCTTCGCTTTACCAGTTGCGTGGCAGAGTAGGGCGTTCAAAACAACGCGCTTATGCACTTTTTACTTTCCCTTCTGGCAAAGTTTTAACACCTACTGCTGATCGCCGCTTTAAAGTCTTGCAATCTCTCGACACATTGGGTGCAGGTTTCCAATTAGCTAGTTATGATATGGACATTCGTGGTTCAGGTAATTTTTTAGGAGAAGAGCAATCAGGGCACGTTAAAGAAGTTGGATTCGAGCTCTATCAAAAAATGCTTGAAGAAGCAGTTGCTGAATTAAAGGATGGCAAACACAATGAAGATAGTCAATGGTCACCCCAAATTTCACTTGGTATAACAGCAATAATACCAGAAAATTTTGTACCTGATTTATCACTACGTATGAGTCTTTACCGCCGTTTAGTAGAACTTGATGATTTGCAACAAATCAATCAATTAGGCGCTGAATTGGTGGATCGTTTTGGTTCTCTTCCAACTGAAGTTCAACATCTTCTTAAGATTGTTTATATTAAAGCATTATGTAAAAAAGCGCATGTAGAAAAACTGGATGCTGGCCCAAAGGGTATTGTTGTACAGTTTCGTAATAATTATTTTGAAAACAGTGCTGGCCTTATTAAATGGATTGGAGAACAAGGCTCTCTGGCAAAAATCCGACCAGATCAAAGTATTATTTTTATTCGTGATTGGCCAACAGCTGATGAAAGACTCTCAGGTGCAGAAACGATTATGACACAACTTGCAACAATGACAGAACAACGTCCTGCTTAGTAATTTTGGCATTTGCTAGCTTTTTTAAAAAAAACATGACCATGATTAATTTGTGGCGCAAATTCTATAAAAATTCGCTTTTTACTCTTTCATACAAACATTTTTGATTCACGATAAAGGCACAAAGTCCTTTCCAATATCTTATAGTGTGTTTGCATAATAATATTATCTTTAAGTTTATAAAATCGTTATGATTATATTTATTGCGTATACTTCTCTTTATATGGCCGTTCCTAGACACTACAAGCAAATACCAATTGTGTGAGGCACTATTTTATAAACTAGCAACTAAATCTGATATTCTCCTTTTAAAGAGATTATATGCATTAGGATTTATACAAAGATTTTTATTTTCTATAACTTGTCTTACTATGTACCCGATAAGGTATATTATTATATTGAAATTGTAATTAAAACAGCAGACAGCCCAAAATACTCTGAACAATAAAATCTTTTTTATAAGCCTTGTAATTTAAACGAAATTTAAAAAACGATTATAAAATTGTTTTCATTTGTTTTTCTTTTATTCACGCCACCAAGTTGGAAGATAATACCCATATAAGGATGTATAAATAGGATGTTTAATATATGACCAACGTGCCACTCGTTGTTCAGGCAAATGGTATAACGGTATATAATAGTTACCAGAAATAAGAACTCTATCTAAAGCACGCACTGCTGCAATGAAATCAGTATCTGAGCGTGCATTAAGCATTGCGGTTATCATCGCATCTATAGCAGGATCAGCTGTTCCCACAAAATTAAAACTTCCTTTCAAATTTCTAGAAGCAGAACCCCAGCGGTTTATTTGTTCATTGCCTGGTGATAGAGAATTTTTTAATTTTGCAATAATCATATCATAATCAAATATACTTAAACGATTTTGATATTGGGTATCATCGACGGTTCTTATCTCAATATTAATACCAAAACGTGATAGTGTACTTTGAAATGCAAGGGCAATTTTTTCTTCATCAAGTGTTTGAGTCATGATCTCAAATTGAAAAGGCAAACCATTCGGAGCAATAACCTTGTTATTTTTTTTGGTAAAACCTGATTCTTGCAAAAGTTTCCAAGCCGTTTGCATGATAAGTCGATCCATACCAGAACCATCTGTTTTAAGAAGACGCCAACTTCCATCCATCACTTCGGAAAGAACTGCATTAAAATAAGGAGCTAAAAGCTTTTTTTCTTCTTCGCTTGCTGGCTTTCCTACAGATGAAAGTATAGATCCTGCCCAATAACCTTCTGTTCTGGTATAGATATTACTAAAAAGATGGCGATTGGCCCATTCAAAATCGAAAAGCATTGATAATGCTTGTCGTACCTTTTTATCTTTAAAAATAGTGCGACGGGTATTAAAAACAAAACCAATAGTATCAGCAGGTGTTCCTTTTGAAAAAGATTCTTTAATAACGCGTCCCTCGCGAACAGCAGGAAAATTATAAGCAAGCTGCCAACGATTTGGATTAGAAGATCCTTCAATAAAGATATCAACAATACCTTTTTTAAAAGCTTCAAAGTGCGCTGTCTCATTTCGAAAATATTCGATTTGAATAATCTCAAAGTTATGCAACCCTTTATTAACAGGAAGATCTTTTCCCCAATAATTGGGATCACGTTTATAGATAATGCGTTCACCAGGATCAGCATGTTCAATAACATAAGGACCACTTCCTGGAATTTTAATTAAACCGTTTTTTTCAAAATCATCAACATTAATAGCATGTTTGGGTAATATTGGCATTACACTTGCTAAAATAAGCGGAAACTCACGATCCTGTGATTGTGGAAAGCGCATCTTTATACAATGATTATTAACTACCTCTATAGATTCTATACGCTTCATGTACCGATCAAACGGAGGTCTTCCCTTATCTTTAAGAAGACTAACCGTAAATAAGACATCTTCAACTGTTATGAGCTTCCCATCTGAAAAATGTGCTTGTGGATTGATAAAAAAAGTAATCTCTGTGCGTTCGTCATTTAATTCAATTTTTTCTGCCAGAAGAGGATAAAGTGTAAAAGATTCATCACGAGAACGTACCATCATTGTTTCGTAAACAAGGCCAGAAAATTGCTCATCAGCAAAAAGCCCTCGTGCAGTTGTTCGAAAACTACGAATAACAAAGGGATTTAAACCATCAAATGTTCCAACAACACCATAGGTGATTTTGCCTTTACTGTTTGCATTAGGAGAAGCATAAGGAAAATATTCAAATTTATCTGGTAATTTTGGTGTTCCACGCATTGCAATACCATTTGCAATCACATCATGGCACAGAAGAAAAATTATAAAAGCAAGAAAAAATTTTAAACGATACAAACTGTAGAATAACATTTAATAATAGTGCAATAGTAATTCGTTTATACAAATTTAGTTTTATTCATTATGCGAAACATTTTATGAATAAATTTTATCAAAAATAAAGCAATTGAAAAGAAAATAAACCATATAAGTTGTACAAAAATTCAATTAATTATTTAATTGTTTTCTCTCTCTAGATTTTATTTTTCTCTTTGTATATAATGAAAAACACAAAGAAGTGTTATTTTTTTGATTAATTTTAATACAGTTGATTAAAAATCAACTTAATATCCTTCTATTGGGATTATCATACAAGCACATTGAAAGGATTCATTTAATTATGTCGCATAAAAATACCTATACTGCTATTTCAGTATTAGCTGGAGCCGCTACTTTTTTTCTTATGGCTTATACTCCAGCAGGTGCAGAGAATTTATCTCAAGGTTGGTACAAAGTTTGCAGTAAGCAGAATGACATTAATGTTTGTAACACAATGAACAATGTTATATCAGAGACTGGTCAATCTTTGACTGCTGTTAATTTAGTTGAAGTAAAAGGAAAAAAGGAAGAAAAACGTATAGGTATTCAAGTACCTACGAATCGTCTTCTACCAGAAGGTGTTCATATCCAAATTGGAAATGACTTCTCTATGAAAATTCCTTACGTTGTTTGCAATGGGATAAGTTGTATTGCCAATGATGTTTTAAGTGACAAGTTAGTTTCTGCCATGAAAACTGGTTCGAAAATGGTTATAACTACAACTAATATTCGAGGTGGTGCTAATCCTATCGAATTTTCTCTTAGTGGATTTAAAGCTGCATACACAGGTCCTGGTATAGACGAAAAAACTTTTCAACAAAAACAAATGAAGTTACAGCAAACTATCCAAGAAAAGCAAAAAGAAATCGAAGATCGTATGCGGGCTGAGCAAGAAAAGGCTCAGAAAAAATAATAACAAGTAATATAAAAGGTTTTTTATATTTTGTTTATATCTAAAAACGCTATAGAATATTCTATAGCGTTTTTTAATTTTTAGCTCTTAGAGAAAACTTTGCGCTTCCACCATCCAATGCGTCCAGTTTTATTCTCCCCCTCAGGCACTGAAGATGTAACAACAGGTTCAGTAGAAACTTGTTCAACAGCTCTCTTTGTTATAGATTCCTTTTCTAATACTTCAGTTATTTGATCTGTTCTTTTCGTAATAGCCTTTTTTCGCGTTTGACGTGTTGATTTTTTTGTATCTGTCGAGATTTCTTCAGTTATTTCACGAGTTGGTTTATTCTCTTTTTTCGTTTTAGATTCATGAATAGAGTTGGTAGTATTTTTTTCTTCAACAGGTGTTGATGTTGTTACACTTTTATCATTTTCGGGCATTTTTTTGCCTTGAGATGCCTTTCGGGGACGTGCATTACGATTTTTCTTAGCTTTAAAAACAGCATTTTGTTGCACATTGAAATGATGTTTTGCATCACTATTTTGTTCATTAAATCCTACAGGTTCAGCAGCTGAAATAGAATATCGGCGATGCGCTGCTTTAATTTCTTCTAAAGCCTGTTTAGCAAATTCTCCGACTGGTTCAGCATAAGGAACACGAGACTGATAAAAACCGTTATTTTGATTACGCCGACTCCTACGATGCCCACGACGACGTCCACGGCGGCGGATATCCTCACTATTTTGAATATCATCTTTATGAGAGGATGTAGAAAAGTTGTCATGTAATTCACTTTGGCGATTTTTACGCCGACGCCGTTGATTATTTTCAACAGGAAACTCGTCATGAGTCAATTCGCTTTCCATCAAGATTGCATCTTCGTCTTCCTCTTTATCATCATCTTCAATAGCTAATGGAGCTAAATGATCTTTTTCCGCCATTGTCCCTTTGGAAATAACTAAATGCTGTGCTCCAACACTATCATCTGCTTCAATACTAATATTAAGTTTAAAGCGCGTTTCTAAATCAACAAGAATACTGCGTTTATGGTTGAGCACATAAAGTGCTATTACCGCAGATGTCCGCACAATGATATTATATTGCGAATTACTGAGAAGATATTTTTCAATTGAGCGCATAACATGCAAGGCAATTGATGATTCTGAGCGTACATTTCCAGTCCCAGCACAATGAGGACAAGGCTGCATTGTACTTTCTAAAACTGATACACGAATGCGTTGACGGCTCATTTCCATAAGGCCAAAATGTGAGATACGACCAACTTGAATACGGGCACGATCATTTTTTAAACAATCTTTCAGCCTTTTTTCAACAAGCTTAATGTTACGATTTTCAAGCATATCAATAAAATCAATCACTATTAGGCCTGCTAGATCACGTAAACGCAATTGACGAGCTATTTCTTCAGCAGCTTCAAGATTGGTTTGTAGCGCTGTTTTTTCAACAGAATGTTCTTTGGTAGAACGGCCAGAGTTTACATCAATAGCGACAAGTGCTTCCGTCTGATTGATAACAAGATAACCACCAGATTTTAAAGCAACTTGTGGCTGTAACATTTTATCTAGCTGCGCTTCAATATTGTTACGCGTAAAAATCGGTATATGATCACGATAAGGCTGAACAACTTTTGCGTGACTTGGCATCAACATGCGCATAAAATCTTTAGCTTCACGATATCCTTTATCACCAGATACGAGAATTTCATTAATGTCTTTATTATAAAGATCGCGAATAGAACGTTTTATGAGATTACCTTCTTCATAAACTAAATATGGTGCTGTTGATTTAAGTGTTAAAGTACGAACAGTTTCCCATAACCGCATGAGATATTCATAATCACGTTTAATTTCGACTTTTGTTCTATTAGCTCCAGCAGTTCGTAGAATAACCCCCATACCTTTTGGAACTGCTAATTCTTTTACAATTTCTTTGAGTCGTTTGCGATCTTGTATATTGGTAATTTTCCGAGAAATACCACCACCCCGTGCCGTGTTCGGCATTAAAACTGAATAGCGTCCTGCCAATGATAAATAAGTTGTGAGTGCCGCACCTTTATTGCCACGCTCTTCTTTGATCACTTGTACTAATAAAATTTGACGTCGTTTAATAACTTCTTGAATTTTATATTGGCGCACCGGTTTGCGTTGATAAGTAGGGAGCTCTTCAAGAGCATCTTCCGCACCAACCATTTCAATATCATCATCACAAATATTTCCATCAAGTGCTTCTTCTCCATCATCACTTGCTATTGACTCGGATATGATATTGTTTTCACTATCTATAGAAAGAGTGCTATGGTTCTTACTTTTTTTTGTTTTTCTTGAACCTTTTTTATTCTGTTTTATTTCCTCAACAAGATCATCTGCTTGATTTTCATCAATAGCAGCTTTCTCTTCTTCTTCAAGAAGAGCAAGACGATCAGCAATAGGAATTTGATAATAATCAGGGTGAATTTCTGAAAATGTTAAAAAACCATGGCGATTGCCACCATATTCTACAAAAGCTGCTTGAAGTGATGGCTCAACACGCGTGATACGTGCGAGATAAATATTTCCCTTAAGCTGTTTTTTATGTTCTGACTCAAAGTCAAGTTCTTCAATTTTGTTGCCATGAACAACAACAACACGCGTTTCCTCCGGATGGGAGGCATCGATAAGCATTTTGTTTGACATAAGTTAAAATCCTAAAGGCGACACGCACAACTTTGTCTAAACAAGCATTATCACTACTTGCAAATAAAAAAGGCTGTCTGCCATAAAAGGGGGGTGCCGACATAACATAATGGATTTTCGCTCGCAAACACATTACAGCGTTTACGATATTTACAATCATCAGTTCCATCTGTTTTGTATGACTCACGTTTTTACAAGTCTCCGGCAAAACAATTTTGAAAATAGTTCGGATATCCGAACCAGCGAATTTAAAATAACATAATCCTGCTTTTTAAGGTATGAAGACTTATCACCTATAAAAAGCCTAAACGCATAATATACGATAAACCTTCAAAGATAACTTAACAAAATTATTGATAATTTAATCAATAATAGATGGTTATATCGCTTAAAGAGCGTAAATATTCTTTTATGTTGATATCATGCTTTTGGCAAGTAACAAGTATAAATACGCACCATTATAATGCATCCATCCTCTTAGTTTGATTTTTTTTTGATATTCGTGGTTAAAAGACTCAACATTTATGAAGAAGGCCAAGATCGATTATTGAAATAATATAACCTATATTTACAGTGTAATTTTACACAATAAAACTAATTTATTAATACAAAAAAAGTGTTTTGTTTAAATGATTAAACGATTCTCCGTCAGAATTCTGAAAGCAGTCTATTGGAATATTATTTGGTATCTTATATGTTGTTTATCCTTTTTTTTGATATTTCAAACATATGTTCAAGGTGCAGATGCGTTAAAACTTATTAACCTGCGGACAATTGGTGATAATACATCTACACGTATTATTGCAGTTTTTAATGCTGAACCAAATTTTCATTTAGAAATTTCTGACAACCCCTCACGTTTGGTTATCAATCTACCTCCAGTTGATTTTTCAACACAAAATATGCCTTCAAATAAACAAAATATACTATCAAGTATGCTATCTGATGTACATTATAGTTTTTCCGATACACAAACCTCATATATCACTCTGACAAGCAAAATCTCCTTTATTATTGAAAACAATACAGTGCAAAAATTAGAGAATGGTTTATGGCAGCTATTGATTGATATCACCCAAAATACACAGAAAAAATTGAATGAAATTTCGACAAAACAACAAAAAGTCGACCAAAATATAAAAAAACAGTCCAATCCAAAGCATCATTTTCATGTTGTGCTTGATCCTGGTCACGGTGGAATTGACAGTGGTGCACAAGGTATTACTGGAATTTTAGAAAAAAATATAACATTAGCTTTTGCACGTGCATTGCAAAACGAGTTAGAAAAAGATTCTAATATTAATGTGACTTTAACACGCGATTGCGATGTGTTTTTAAGGTTAAGTGAAAGAGTTAAAAAAGCACAAAATTTTAATGCCGATCTTTTTATATCTATCCATGCAGATAGTATTAATATTCCTTCTCTTCGTGGCGCTACGGTCTACACCTTATCTGATAAAGCATCCGATGCAATTGCAAAAACTTTAGCGGAAGTTGAAAATAATGCAGATCTTCTTGATGGATTGCCTGCAGAAGAATCGCATGAAGTTACAGATATTTTGATTGATCTGGCTAGACGTGAAACTCATATACTTTCACTTAATTTTGCTGATCTTATTATTTTAAATTTATCAAATAATAAGATTAATCTGATCAAAAATCCTCATAGATACGCTGATTTTCAAGTTTTAAAAGCTCCAGATGTACCTTCCGTGTTGATAGAAATAGGCTATTTATCTAATAAAGAAGATGAGAAATTATTAAATAATTCTCAATGGCGGCATCAAATAGTTGTTTCTCTTGCCCATTCTATTCGTCAATTTGCCCAGTATCGGAAGGAAATTATGCAGTTTCCTTAAATATTTGAAAAAGTAAAGTATTGATATTAAATTTTGATAACAAAATAATATAGATTAATCTTGCATTTATTTCAATTTAATAACACCTATTAATGATAAAATTAAAATATGTTTCCTTTGATCAATTTTAAAGAAAGCGATATTCGTTTCAATGATGACTTTTTTTAGATATCTGCTTAGTTTTCTCACAGCTCTTGGATTTTGTGGAGTTATGGCGTGGGTGGTAATGACGAGTAGCCAAGCTGACGAACTTCCTGATTACGAGGTCCTCTCATTGTATGAACCACCTGTGATGACGCGTGTTCATGCAGCCGATGGTCGTCTTATGGCAGAATTTGCGACGAAACATCGTCTTTATTTACCAATCGAATCAATTCCAAATCTTCTTAAAGAAGCTTTTATTTCAGCTGAAGATAAAAATTTTTATCACCATTTTGGTTTAGATCCCGAAGGTCTTTCTAGAGCTTTAATTAATAATATCATTAATATTGGTTCTGGCCGACGTCCAGAAGGAGCATCAACCATTACACAACAAGTTGCTAAAAATTTCCTTTTAAATTCGGAAGCAACGCTTGAACGTAAATTAAAAGAAGCTATTCTTGCTATACGTATTGAGAAGACTTACTCTAAAGATCATATTCTTGAACTTTATCTTAATGAAATTTATCTGGGGCGTAGTACCTATGGTGTCGCAGCAGCTTCATTGACTTACTTTAATAAATCTGTCCACGAACTTACTTTAGAAGAATGCGCTTATCTGGCAGCTCTTCCTAAGGGACCTGGAAATTATGATCCATTTAAAAATACACAACGCGCTATTGAGCGACGTAATTGGGTTATAGATCGGATGGTGGCAAATGGATATGTAACACCAGAGCAAGGTAAACAGGCTAAAGTAAAACCCTTGGGAGTAAAAGTACGTGGTAGAGATAGTTATGTTTTTGCTGCTGACTATTTTACTGAAGAAGTACGTCGTCATTTAATGCATCACTACGGGGCTACAACACTTTATGAAGGTGGTCTTTCAGTTCGTACAACACTTGATCCGCATTTACAACTTATTGCGCGGCGTGCTTTGCAAGATGGTTTAATCAAATTTGACCATTCACGAGGGTGGCGTGGAACTTATAAACATATCGATACTACAGATGATTGGGGTATAGCACTTGCAGATATCACTGGACTAAGTGATGTGCCTGAATGGAATTTAGCAGTTGTTCTGTCTTCTATCGCTGATAAAATAGAGATAGGTTTGCAACCAAAGCGTGAAAATTCAGGTTTATTATCAAAAGAACGAGTAATTGCTGCATTATCTATAGAGCAATCAAAATGGGCATTGAATGTTATTGGCGAAAATGATCGTCGAACAACTGCTAAAAAATTATCAGATGTTCTACATGTTGGTGATGTCATTTTTGTTGAAAAAATATCAAATACAGACAATGTCTATCGTTTGCAACAAATACCAAAGATTGAGGGGGCCATTGTCGCTATGGACCCTCATACAGGACGCGTTCTTGCAATGGTTGGTGGTTTTTCTTTCTCTGAATCCGAATTTAATCGTGCAACACAAGCTTATCGCCAACCTGGTTCTGCATTTAAGCCTTTTGTTTATGCAGCAGCACTGGATAATGGATATACACCAGCATCAGTAGTCTTGGATGGTCCTGTTGAAATTCTTCAAGGCAATGGTCAAATTTGGCAACCCAAAAACTATGGTGGTACTTTTGCGGGGCCTTCAACATTGCGTTATGGTATTGAACATTCTCGTAACCTTATGACCGTACGTCTTGCTCATCATATGGGAATGCCATTGGTTGCTGAATATGCAGAGCGTTTTGGAGTTACAGATAAATTACCACCTTATCTTTCTATGGCTTTAGGAGCTAGTGAAACAACAGTTTTACGGATGGTAACGGCTTATTCAGTTATTGCAAATGGAGGGCATTCAATTAAACCTTCTTTTATAGATCGAATTCAAGATCGTTATGGAAGGACTATTTACCATCATGATGATCGTCTTTGTGAAAATTGTAATGTTCAATCATGGAATAATCAAAGCGAACCAACATTAATTGATGAACGAGAACAAGTTCTTGATCCTATGACAGCTTATCAGATTACATCAATGATGGAAGGAGTTATTCAGCGTGGAACTGCTGCACGTTTGCGTTATCTTAATCGGCATATTGCTGGCAAAACAGGTACGACTAACGAATCAAAAGATGCTTGGTTTATAGGATTTACACCTGATCTTGTGGTTGGTGTTTTCATTGGCTATGATCAACCAGCTTCATTAGGACGTACTGGAACGGGAAGTTCATTGGGAGCGCCTATTTTTGGAGAATTTATGCAAGCCGCTCTAAAAGACAAACCAAATGTACCATTTAAGATACCAAAAGGTATGATTTTAATGAAAATTAACCGTAAAACCGGTATGCTCGCTACAGCTGACGATAATGATGTTATTTTGGAAGCATTCAAACCAGGAACTGGCCCTGCTGATGTATATCAGGTCATCGGTGAAACTAACTCCTTCCAAGAAGGTGTTCCAACAGTAACCACTTCTCCACAGGTTAATAAAGCCCTTCAGAATGGTTCTGGTGGATTATATTAATTAAAAAGTAATTTTTTGATATGGTAGATAACTATGAATAATGTTCAATTATTTCTATGCTGTAGCTATAATCAGATAAGTTTATGAGAGCATAATATCCATTCTTATTGCTATAAAATAAAAGAATTTGTAACAAAAAAATTAAAACTAAGGGGTTAAATTGTGCGCGCAGAAATAGAAACATTGGTTGATGAAATACAGCAGGCTATTAAATTGCTAAGGAGGCATCTTTGACTGGGATCAGTCATTAAAACGTCTTGAATATCTCAATCAAAAAGCTGAAGATCCGTCACTTTGGAATGATACACAACAAGCGCAAGATATGATGCGTGAGCGTCAATGTCTCGAAGATTCAATAAATGGTATTCGATTATTTACGCAAACACTCGAAGAATGTATTGAATTAATTGCAATGGGCGAAGAAGAAAGTGATGAGGAAATTATCACCGATGCAGAAAATACAATACGTAAACTTAAAAGTGAGATAGATAAACGGCAAATTGATTTACTTCTTTCAGGAGAAGCAGATTCAAACGATACTTATTTAGAGATTCACGCTGGGGCAGGGGGGACAGAAAGCCAAGATTGGGCTTCTATGCTTTTACGCATGTACATCCGCTGGGCTGAACAGCATAAAATGAAAGTTGAGGTATTAGAAATTCATGACGGAGAAGAAGCTGGTATAAAATCAGCTACGATTCTCGTAAAAGGGCATAATGCTTATGGTATGCTAAAAACAGAATCAGGTGTTCACCGCTTAGTACGCATTTCACCTTTTGATTCGAATGCAAGGCGTCATACTTCTTTTGCAAGTGTTTGGGTTTACTCCGTTGTTGATGATAATATTGAAATTGATATTTCAGAATCAGATATCCGTATTGATACCTACCGTGCATCAGGAGCTGGAGGGCAACATGTCAACACGACAGATTCTGCAGTTCGTATTACCCATATAAAAACGGGCATTGTTGTTCAATGCCAAGTAGAGCGTTCTCAGCATAAAAACAGAGCAACAGCTTGGTCCATGTTGCGCGCACGCCTTTATGAAGAAGAGCTTAAAAAGCGTGAAGCAGAAACCAATGCTATTGAGGCTTCTAAAACGGAAATTGGGTGGGGGCATCAAATTAGATCTTATGTTCTTCAACCCTATCAACTTGTTAAAGATTTGCGCACAGGTGTTGAAAATACTGATCCACAAACTGTCCTTAATGGTAATTTAGATGCGTTTATAGAAGCAGCGCTCGCTCAACGTGTTTACAAACAAGACCTCATAATTGAAGAAAACACTGAGTGATGATACCAATCTATTATATTAAAATCTTCACTGATATTATTACTCGATCTATTAATTTTTAATCTATATATCAAATCATTAATTGGTAAAATTGAATTAAATCCAGGATAGTAAACATTGGACTCTTATCAAGGATGTTAACTGAATTCGTAACCATTAATGAGATAATGCATGCGCAGCGGTTAAAACATTTTCGGCATGTCCAGATACATTAACTTTGCGCCACTCTTTTGCTATTTTTCCTGTTGCATCAATGAGAAAAGTGCTCCGCTCAACCCCCATATACTTACGCCCATACATGCTTTTTTCAACCCAAACACCGTAAGCTTCAAGTGTAGCTTTTTCCTCATCTGAAACAAGGATGATGTCAAGTTCATGTTTTGCTTTAAATTTATCATGTTTGCTAACATTATCTGGAGATATACCAATAATGATAACTCCTATTTTATCAAACTCTATTTTTAATCGTGTAAAATCAATTGCTTCACTTGTGCATCCGCTCGTATCATCTTTTGGATAAAAATATAAAACAACTGGCTTACCTCGAAGATTAGAAAGACGTAATTGCCCTCCACCATCACGTGGCAAATCAAAATCAGGGGCGATATCACCTTTCGTTGGTCTTGTCATTGCACTTTCTTTCTTTTTTATACAAGTATCAAATTTTTAGATTACATAACACAATAACGCTTTATTATATACGATAGTATTATTATGTATAATTGAAATGATAAAAATGAATTATGAGAACCTGATTATTATAAGAAGTTAAAACTTTTATGATTTAACAAAATATAAGAAATTATAAAAAGAGATCAAGAATAGAGATAGCTTATAACGGCTTAACCAAGACATGCTTCTTCTTACCAAAGGAAAGCTTAATTACTCCTATTTCACTGACATCATCTTCCACAATAAGGCGCGTTTCGTCTTCAACAATTTTATCATTCACACGTACACCACCACCTTGAACATGTCGGCGTGCTTCACTATTAGACTTGGCTAATCCTGCTTGTACTAAAAGAGAAAGCAATCCAGTGCCTATTTTTAATTCTGTAGCGTTAACTTCAATAGTTGGGAGATTATCTGCAAGTGTTTTTTCTTCAAAAGTCTTACGTGCAGTTTCTGCAGCTGCATTAGCAAGAACTTTTCCGTGTAACATGGCTGTAATTTCTGTTGCAAGAATCTTTTTTGCTTCATTAATTTCAGTGCCTTGTAAAGTGGAAAGTCTGGCAATTTCATTCATTGGTAACGTCGTATACAGTTTTAAAAATCGTATAACATCAGCATCTTCCGTGTTACGCCAATATTGCCAAAACTGATAAGGTGAAAGCATATCTGAATTAAGCCATATTGCACCATTCAATGATTTGCCCATCTTTGCACCAGAGGAAGTTGTAAGCAGTGGTGAGGTTAATGCATATAACTGCGGTGCTCCCAAGCGATGTCCCAATTCAATGCCGTTGATAATATTACCCCATTGATCTGAACCACCCATTTGCACACGTAATCCATAGCGCTTATTAAGTTCAACAAAATCATAAGCCTGCAAAATCATATAGTTAAATTCAAGGAATGATAAAAAATTCTCACGTTCAAGCCTGAGTTTAACAGAATCAAATGATAACATACGATTGACTGAAAAATGTCTTCCTATATCGCGCAAAAATTCTAGATATTTTAAATCGCACAACCATTCAGCATTATTGACAATGCGTGCATCAGTTTTTCCATCACCAAATGTTAAATAATTAGCAAAAACTTTTTCAATGCCAACAATGTTTTTAGCAATATCATCTTGTGTTAAAAGACGCCGCGCTTCATCTTTAAAAGAGGGATCACCGATTATACCTGTTCCACCCCCCATTAAAACAATGGGGCGATGACCTGTCTTTTGTAGCCAATGGAGCATCATAATTTGAAGAAGACTTCCAGCATGAAGACTTAAAGCAGTGGGATCAAATCCAATATAAGCGGTTACAATCTCTTTTGAAAAAAGATCATCTAGGCCTTTTTCATTTGAAATTTGATGGATAAAACCACGCTCGCTCATAATGTGTAAAAACTCAGATTTAAAGGCAAACATGGATTTCTTTCCTCATAAATATTACTATCCGTTTTTATAGCTGAAAGCTCATCACTATTTTTTACACATGGTACATACGTAATTTACAAAGAAACTAAAAATGTTAAGCCAATAAAGAACACATGAAAGAAACTTCAAGAAATGACATTGATATATTTTGCTTAAACTATTTTCTGTTCATATCATTAATTGCACAACATACCTTTGTATTTATAAAAAAGTACACTACAAATTCAAAATACTTCTTATGAAACGCCGCTTAGCCACTAGTATGATCTTTTTTTTTAATACTTTCAAGAAAGCGCCAATATTTCACGTGGACAACCTAACAACTCGCTCGCAAGATGATTGTCTAAATATTGTGAACATCGTTCAATAAGTTCCTTATGACATCCACTAAAAAAGTGGTTAGCACCTTCCAGTGTTTCTTGTGTAATAGTAATGCTTTTTTGCGTCTTTAATTTATCTACAAGAGCTTGAACATCTTTTGGGGGAGCAACCTTATCGATATCCCCATGAATTATAAGGCCTGAAGAAGGGCAAGGGGCAAGAAATGAAAAATCGTAAATATTAGGTTGAGGAGCAACAGATATAAAGCTCTCAATTTCTGGTCGACGCATTAAAAGTTGCATACCAATCCACGCACCAAACGAATATCCTGCTACCCAACAATTTTTAGAGTCAGGATGCTGTGTTTGCACCCAATCAAGCGCAGCAGCAGCATCTGAAAGCTCTCCCGTTCCATAATCAAATTCGCCTTGACTGCGACCAATACCACGAAAATTAAAACGTAAAGTAATAAATCCACGCTGTTGAAACATATAAAATAAATCATAAACGATTTTATTATTCATTGTTCCACCAAACTGAGGATGAGGATGCAGAATAATTGCAATTGGTGCATTTTTTTGTTGTGAAGGCTGATAACGCCCTTCAAGGCGGCCTGCAGGACCGTTAAAAATGATTTCTGGCATTCACTGTTCCTTAAGTTATAAAGAGGCTCTCATTGACCTTGATTAACTTTCATATAAAATTTATTTATATGATTTTACTTTATTAATCGTTAGATATTCTGTTTTAGATGCATTTTTCAAGAAAATTGCATTATTTTTCTTAAAATCAATTAATAAAATTACTAGTTGGGATTTAAAATGGCTGTAAAACGCCGATATTTTGATCATAATGCAACAACACCGCTCACAAAAAAAGCAAAAATAGCATTATTCAAATCTTTAGAAACATTTGGTAACCCATCATCCGTTCATGCAGAAGGCCGCGCTGCTAAAGCTTTATTGCAAAAAGCACGCCGGCAAATTGCCGACAGACTTAACGCAAACCCAAATCACGTTGTATTTACATCTGGCGCGAGTGAAGCAGCAATGACATTATTGACCCCTTTTTATAACATGGGTTATTCTAAAGTTCAATTTTCCCACCTTTATATTGGTGCAAGTGAGCATCCATCTATTGCACAAGGGGGGCGTTTTTCTAAAGAATTGATCAGCACAGTTCCAGTTGATCACAATGGTTTAATCCAACAAGATAATCTAAAACTCTTACTGGCTTCTCACGATAATAAAAAAGGCTTACCCCTTGTTGCCATTCAAGCTGCTAACGGTGAAACTGGTGTTGTTCAGAAAATGAAAGAGATAGCTGCTATTGTCCGAAACGCTGGAGGTATTCTTATTGTTGATTTGGTACAATATGTAGATAAAAATCCTATTGAAATCAATCAATTCGGTGGTGATTTTTTTATATTATCAGCCCATAAAATTGGCGGACCTAAAGGGATTGGGGCTTTTGTTTCATGCGGAAACCTTCTCATGCCGCAACCCCTTATTATTGCTGGTGGACAAGAAAAAGGAATGCGTGGTGGAACAGAAGCGTTACCACTTATTGCTTCTTTTGGAGCCGCGATGAGTGATCCTTTTACGCAAGAAGAGGTAGAAAAATTACTTTATTTACGCGATAAATTAGAAAATGGCCTCCAACAAATTAGCAATGACGTTGAAATTTTTGGTAAAAACGTTCAGCGTTTGCCTAATACCACTTATTTTTCTGTACAAAATATAAAAGCCGAAACAATGCAAATTAGTTTTGATTTGGCAGGATTTGCTGTATCGGCAGGTTCTGCTTGCTCTTCAGGAAGAGTAAAACAAAGTAAAATCTTAGAAGCAATGGGGTACCACATTCCAAACGGTGCAATCCGTGTTTCAACAGGGCGCTGTACAACTTCTGAAGATATCGATGATTTTTTATTGGTTTTTTCTCAAATAATAAGTAATAGTAAAAAATAAAATTTGTCATTAAAAAAAATTAAAGCTAATTTTAAAACTTGATTGAAATTGTCCTCTTTTGCATATAATTTAAAGACTGAAGTACTCGCTTTGGTCTTGTAAATAAGATCTTTAATCACCGGTCCTTAACACCGGCAAGAATGGAGAAAACTGATGCCGGCAGTACAAGAGACGATACGCCAGGTACGTGAGATAGACGTTGATCAATATAAATACGGCTTTAAAACCGATATTAAAACGGATAAAGCACCAAAAGGCTTAAATGAAGATATTATCCGATTCATTTCTGCAAAAAAAAATGAACCTGAATGGATGTTAGCTTGGCGTTTACAAGCTTTTCATCGTTGGACTACAATGGAAGAGCCTCAGTGGGCGCGTGTTGAATATCCTAAAATTAATTTTCAAGAATTTTATTATTATGCTGCTCCTAAAAATCATACGGGACCAAAATCTTTAGATGAAGTGGACCCTGAGTTATTAGCAACGTATGAAAAGCTTGGTATTCCTCTTAAAGAGCAGGAAATCTTGGCAGGAGTAAGAAAACAAGCTGATCGCTCTCCTCTTAATGATAATATTTATGGATCAGGACAAGTAGCCGTTGATGCAGTCTTTGACTCTGTTTCTATTGTGACGACATTTAAAAAAGAATTAGCACGTGCCGGTGTCATTTTTTGTTCTATTTCAGAAGCAATTATTGAACATCCTGCCTTTATTAAAGAATATCTAGGAACAGTTGTACCAGCTGGTGATAATTATTATGCTGCTTTAAATTCTGCTGTCTTCACAGATGGTTCATTTGTTTATATTCCTAAAGGGGTTCGTTGCCCTATGGAGCTTTCAACCTATTTTAGGATTAATGAACGCAATACAGGTCAATTTGAACGAACATTGATTATTGCAGATGAAGATTCCTATGTTTCTTATCTTGAAGGATGTACAGCACCTCAACGTGATGAAAATCAGCTTCACGCTGCTGTTGTTGAACTTGTTGCACTTAAAAATGCAGAAATTAAATATTCTACAGTACAAAATTGGTACCCTGGTGATAAAGAAGGGAAGGGGGGTATTTATAATTTTGTAACTAAACGTGGAGATTGTCGGGGAGACAATTCCAAAATTTCATGGACACAGGTTGAAACTGGTTCCGCAATTACCTGGAAGTATCCGTCTTGTTTGTTACGTGGTGACAATTCACGTGGAGAGTTTTATTCTATTGCTGTTGCAAATGGTCATCAACAAATCGATTCTGGTACTAAAATGATCCATTTAGGCCAAAACACATCAAGTCGTATTATTTCTAAAGGTATTTCTGCCGGTTTTTCAAACAATACTTACCGAGGGCAAGTCACGGCACATAAAAAAGCGCAAAATGCACGTAATTTTACTCAATGCGATAGTTTGTTAATTGGGAACAATTGCGGTGCTCATACAGTTCCTTATATTGAAGCAAAAAATGCAACGGCTCACTTTGAACATGAAGCAACAACATCAAAAATCTCTGATGATCAGCTTTTTTATGTGATGCAGAGGGGAATTCCTGAAGAAGAAGCTATCGCATTAATTGTTAATGGTTTTGTAAAAGAAGTCATTCAGAAGCTTCCTATGGAATTTGCTGTTGAAGCGCAAAAGCTCATCGCTATCAGCCTTGAAGGTAGTGTAGGCTAATTCGTGTATTTGGTAAATTTGATGAAAGTTAGATTATAAAACAGCAAGACCAGGATTAAATTATGTTAGAAATAAAAAATTTGCATGCTCGTATTGTTGGAGCCAATACAGAAATTATTCGCGGTTTAAACTTAACTGTTCAAAACGGTGAAGTTGCAGCCATTATGGGACAAAATGGAGCAGGAAAATCTACTTTATCATATGTACTTGCTGGTCATAATGATTATGAAGTGACAGAAGGCAATATTCTTTATAATGGACAATCTATTTTAGAAATGGATCCAGCAGAGCGTGCAGTGTATGGTATTTTTTTAGCATTTCAATATCCAATGGAAATACCTGGTGTTGCAACAATGGAATTTTTAAAAGTTGCAATAAACTCTCAGCGTAAAGCTCGTGGTAATGAAGAGCTTAAAATTCCTGAATTTATTAAACGTATAAAAGAAATTGCTTCTAAGCTTGAAATAGATATGTCCATGCTTAAACGCCCATTGAATGTTGGCTTTTCTGGTGGAGAAAAAAAACGAGCTGAAATTCTTCAAATGGCTCTCCTTGAACCCACTCTTTGTATTCTAGATGAAACGGATTCTGGTTTAGACATTGATGCACTAAAAATTGTTGCCAATGGCGTTAATAAACTTCGCAATTTAGAGCGCTCATTTTTGGTCATTACTCACTATCAGCGTTTGCTCGATTATATTGTTCCAGATACAGTACATGTCCTTTATCAAGGCCGTATTATTAAAAGTGGAGATAAAACACTAGCACTTTATCTAGAACAAAATGGATATGCTGACATTATCAGTAAAACAGCCTGAGGCCATTGAATATGAGTATAGACTCACAACAAGAATTGATAGCTATTGAAAAGGATATTATTAATAAATTTATCCAACGTATGGATCATTTGCCTGGCAATAGGGAAGTGCAAACAATACGTAAGCAGGCCATTGAATTATTTCAAAAAACGGGGCTTCCTTCCCGTAAAATTGAAAACTGGCATTATACTAATCTACGTACTTTATTAAAATCTATTAGTGACTTTTCAGAAATAAATAATGAGCAACTGATCGATGCATTACTTGCAGAAAATATTGTCTTTTCTATCGAAAACGGCAAAATACGTACATCATCACAAATAGCAGGTGTCATAGTAGAAAGTCTTGCAGATGCATTGAAAGAAAATCATGCAAAAATAAATCAAGTCACGACAGATAAAGATTTTATTGCACAATTAAATACAGCTTTTGTTACAGATGGTTGGCTTTTTCAGATTCCTGAAAATACAAAATTAGATAATCCAATTGAATTGCAAAACATTCAAATGGGTGGGCAATCACATATTCTTTCAGAAATTAAAATTGGCAAAAACAGTCAAGCTATGATCATCGAGCGCCAAATTGGTGGCAATAAAGATACTTTTGCCAGCTCGATATTTTCATTACATGCTGCAGAATATAGTAATGTTACGTGGATTATTATCCGAGATAGGGGATTCGATTCTACACAATTTAGTCGATTTCACGCAGTGCTTGATAAAAATGCTCAATTATCGCTTTACGTGGTTAATATAGGTAGCCAGCTTAACCGCCAAGAAATTGATATTGAATTGCAAGGGCAAGAATCTAATTTTCAGCTACGTGCAATAAATTTATTATCTGGGCAAACGCACAGCGATCTTACAATGACCGTTCGTCATATTGAAGAAAAATCAACTTCTACTGAAATTATACGTAATGTTGTTACAGATAAGGCGTATGGTGCTTTCCAAGGAATGATACACGTTGCACAAAAAGCCCAAAATACAGATGCACGCATGGCTTGTAATAGCCTCATTCTTTCTGATGATGCACAATTTAATGCAAAGCCTGAACTAGAAATTTTTGCTGATAATGTTGCATGTGGTCATGGTGCGACAGTTGCTAAAATCAATCATGAATATCTTTTTTATCTGATGGCACGTGGTATCCCTCTTAAAATTGCTCGTGAGCTTTTAGTTAAAGGATTTATTTCTGAATTAATTGATGACATCGAGCAAGATAACATTCAAGCTATTTTGGGTGATATCATTGGTGAGTGGTTAAAAAAGAATATTTAAGGCATAAAAATGGAAAATTACGGACAAACATTGAATTATAATGTAGAAGAAATTCGATGTGATTTTCCTATTTTACAATGTGATGTTTACGGTAAACGATTGGCTTATTTGGATAGTGGAGCATCTGCTCAAAAGCCTCAATCAGTTCTTAATGCAATGAATAATCTCTATCAGTGCCATTACGCTAATGTGCATCGAGGAATGCATTTTTTATCAAATACGGCAACACAAGCTTATGAAAATGCTCGTGAAACAGTTCGCGCTTTTTTAAATGCTCAATCAGCTCAAGAAATTGTTTTTACGAAAAGTGCGACAGAGGCTATTAATACTGTAGCCTACGGTTGGGGTATGCCTAAACTGAGTGAAGGTGATGAAATTGTTCTTACAATTATGGAGCATCATTCAAATATTATTCCTTGGCATTTTATCCGTGAACAGAAAGGTGTTAAACTTATTTTTGTGCCAGTTGATGAAAATGGTATTTTACATATTGAAGAGTTCCAAAAAGCTTTAAGTGATAAAACACGGCTTGTTGCGATTACCCATATGTCCAACATATTAGGGACTGTTCCTCCCATCAAAGAAATGATTAAGCTAGCACACCAAAATGCTATTCCTGTACTTATTGATGGTTCTCAGGGAGCTGTACATTTAACGGTTGATATGCAAGATCTTGATTGTGATTGGTATGTTTTTACTGGTCATAAGATCTATGGCCCCACAGGTATTGGTGTTCTTTATGGCAAAAAATGTCGGCTAGAAGAAATGCGCCCTTTTCAGGGAGGAGGAGAAATGATTAACGAAGTGACAACTGATAAAGTTTCTTATAATAGTCCTCCATATCGCTTTGAAGCCGGCACTCCTCCTATAGTGGAAGCTATTGGGTTAGCAGCTGCTATTGATTATATACAAGAGAAGGATAGAAACGCGATTTACGCGCATGAAATGGCGCTTTCAACCTATGCACATGAAGGGCTTAAAACCGTTAAATCATTACACATTTATGGCCGTTCTCCAAATAAAGGTGCTATTATATCTTTTCAAATTGAAGGTATTCACGCACATGATATCGCGATGTTTATCGATCGGCAGGGGGTTGCCATACGTGCAGGAACACATTGCGCGCAACCTTTATTGCAGCATTTTGGTTTAACATCTACTTGTCGTGCGTCATTAGCTATGTATAATAATCACGAGGATATTGATCAATTAGTTGAAGCATTGGAAAAAGCAAGGAAATTTTTTAATGGTTAAACCAATTGAAGCATGTCACTCTAGTGAATCTGTTGACATAAAAAATGAAGAAGAAAAAACTTGTATATCAACAATTCCAAAAGCTGAAATTGAGCGTATGACAGATGATATCATCTCTGCTCTTAAAACGATTTACGATCCAGAAATACCTGCTAATATCTATGACCTAGGGCTAATTTATCGCGTTGATATTGAAGACGATCGTTCAGTAAAAATCGAAATGACACTCACCGCACCTGGTTGCCCTGTAGCAGGTGAAATGCCAGGGTGGGTAGAGAATGCTGTAAATGCAGTTGAAGGTGTTTCATATGTTGAAGTGATTATGACATTTGATCCACCATGGACACCCGATTGTATGTCAGAAGAAGCACAAGTCGCTACTGGATGGTACTAAAAACGCCACCTTCTTAAAGTATAAAAAAGATGGCATTTTCTTCCTTAATTTACCATGAAAGAAATGCCACCTTTATAATTTTATCCATATTTCTTTTAAAAGAAAATATGACAGAAAGCTAAAATGAGAACATTGTAATTATTTTATAACACCACACGCTAAACGCGCACCACCAGCACCTACTGATGAAAAAGTGTCTTCTCCTATGTGTATCATCAACGAACGGTTTCTAATTTCAGTAAGTTTTTTAATACGTGGAGCAAGAACACTCATGCTTGCTCGACCTTGCGCGTCAACATAAAGCATGGGCAAATCACCAAGATGGCCATTTATATTGTAAGGTCCAAGATGTTTATTGGTATTTTGTGGATCATAGTGCCCTCCTGCAGCGCCGCCAATTACACCATCTTTCGGATCACATGAAGGATACATATGTACGTGAAAACCATGAAAACCTTCTGGTAATGAAGACAGATCTGGTATAAAAATCAAACCATATTCATTTTCTTGAATTGTAACCTTACCAATAGACTTCTTTAGATCGTTTTCTTCCAGCCTATAAATTGTTACTTGAGTTGATTCTGCTAAAGCAAAAATGCTAGAATATAAAAGCATGAGTAATGTTAATAAGGGAAAGACTTTATTCATAGAGCACCTTTCATATCTAATTTAAATTAAACAAAAAAGTTTTCTTTTTAATAATCTAACGTATTAATTTCCCCGCTCATGTTCTACCTGTTTACAATATTTTTATAATTTTGTAAATTTTGTGACAAAAATTTTTTCTGATGTAAAATCAATATGTTATTATGTATTTTTCTTAGCCCTTAATTTTAAGTACCTTCTGACATACTACAAAATATCTTCATATACTTCTAAGCTGATCTGTATCAGTAATTGAAATCTGCTAAAAGCTAATAGTCAATCTTAATTTCCTGATTTATAAACGAAATTCATTATTTAAAGTTCTGTAGAATTTATTTTTTATGATTGTGTCATTTTTATTATAGCTCTTTTTGAAAAGATTCTGTAATGGGGATAATGTATCATTATGTGGTTCTCAACATTATCTTCGGAGTAACTCATGAACACAAAATGTTTAATCAGCACATCCATTATTACTCTATTTACAGCTTCTGTAGCACAGGCTGCAGATATTATGGTACCTCGAGAGTCGAGGCCTGTTGTTTCACCCCCTCAAGCATCAAAGCAAATTTCACCACCTGTTGAAATGAGTCCTAATTCTGATATTCCACCAGTCATTTCTGCACCTACTTTTTCTTGGAATGGTTTCTATCTTGGAGGGCAGATTGGTGGTTTTTCAGGTAAAACAGGTATCAGTTTATACGCTAAAAAAGGTCTTGGTACAAGAGAATGGACACCGGTTGAGAAAGATACATTGCCTCAACTTTCCGGTTTCATGGGAGGTCTTTATGCAGGAGCCAATGTTGATTTAGGGAGTAGTCTTATTCTAGGCGTTGATACGGATATAGTTTGGTCTAATAAACAGGATACAAAAGTTGTTGCTAAAAGAAAATTTGAAGGACTAGAACTAGAAGAAATAGAAGAGGTAGAGGGGATAGAAGAAGAAAGTGAAAGCCGTTCATATGAATATGCATCTACGCCGCGGTTGGAAGCTGTAAATTACCCAGAAATTCTAAGACATCAAGTATCTAGTGCAAGGAGTACAGAGTCAGAGCGTGAAGCCTCATCTTCAAGAGAGAAGAGGAATATTAGAACAAAACGGACACACCAGACACAAAGTAGTAGTCAATCATCTCAACAGAATGGGCAGACTCAAGCTCAAAATTCTGAAACAACACAACAACGAGCAGCACAACAGCAAAGATTAGAAGCCAGACCTTCAGTTTCAGAATATTCATACGAGAGGTCAGCTTTGCCTGTAAGGCATATAAGAGAAACAGAGCAAGTAAATGAAACAGTGGGAGCTACTAAAGTTTATAGTAGTACTTTAAAACAAAAATGGTCTGGTGCTACACGAGTACGTATAGGTTTTGCATTTGATCGTATTGTGCCTTATATCGCTGGCGGTGTTGCTTATACGCAGCTTCAAAATACCTTTTCACGATCAATTGAAATGGAAAGTCACGAAATAACTTCTTCTAGCTTATCGGATACAAAAATGATGGTGGGTTATACTCTTGGTGGTGGTGTTGATTTTGCGATGGCTGACAATGTTATTTTACGTGCGGAATATCGCTATTCAGATTTTGGTAAACAGAAATTTGCTAAGGACAAATTAGAACTTGATTACCAGACCAATGATTTTCGGGTTGGTGTTGCTTATAAATTCTAATTTATTTAGGACTTTAATCACTTTAAAAGCTCTACCTACGGTAGAGCTTTTATTTTTTCCGCTGTTGTGTTTTCTCAGATTAGGGGAGAAGAATCATTATAGTCTCATACTTATACCTAATAACGAAAAAAATTGCTTAGATTCTAACCTTAGTTATATTACTCACATAACCAAAAAATAAATACATTATAGTTTCTGCAAACCTTAGTGGCGGAGGGGGTGGGTGCGCTAAATATCAATAAAATCAATAGATTATATAGAAGTTAGGGATTTTTGATTCTATTGATTTTATTAAGTTTTTTGTGCACTATCCCACACCTTTTTGAAGTTTTTTAATTGCTTCTATAGCAAGTCGTTTTCTGTCAGCTGTTTTTGTATAGAGTGATGCCATACGGTCTTCAGTCCACCCAAAAATTGCTTTAAGTTGTGCAACGGTAGCGCCTGCATTGGCAGCTCTTGTAGCAGCTAATTTTCTCAAACCATGAGCAGATTTCTTAACACCAGCTTCATTACACGCTTTCCTAAACAGATTGCCAAAACTTTCTTTGATTAGTTTTTTGCCTTCTTTTCCGCAAATAAATGTCTCATTTCCAAGGGGACCCATTTCAAGTGTTTTTGCTAACTCAGGTAAAATGGGAAGAAAAACATCTGTCTGAAATTTGCTTTTTTCTGTCTTTAAATGAATAATATTATCTTTAACATCCTTCCAACCGATGCGTACAGCATCTCCCCTTCGTAAGCCTGTGTAGAGAAGAACATCAATCCATACCCGTTCATGAGTACCAAGAGGCCATCGTTGATGATATTTATCGATATCTTCTTCTAACCATGGAGAAAAACCCTCTGTGTTAAAAGATTTTGGTGGTTTGATATTAAAAGCAGGATTTCTGTACAAAAGAGAATTATCAACTGCCCAATTGAAAAGGCCATTTAAGGTTGTCAAAAAATGCCTTGCAGCAGCAGGAGTCTCACGTCTTCTCTCTACTGCATCAAGAATATGCTGTTTTCCTATACTTTTATAAGAACAAGTACCAATATGTTGAGAAATATTGTTTAGGATTCTTTGTTTAACTTTTTTGGTTGATTCAGCTTGATTATGCCATTGCATACTTTGCAAATATTGGTGCATTAGCCAATCAAAAGAACCTTCCATAAGTCTAGTACGTTTTATTTGTCTTGGAAGGCCGTTTTGCGCTTCTTTGAGAGCCAGTGTATAATTGTCAACAAATTCTTGTGTACCATAGGTTCCACGCACTCTACGTCTTGGACCATGGCCAATACGCACATACCATATAATCTTGCCATGACGCGTGATTTCCTTAACAAGGTGAGGCGGCCGTGGTTTAGGCATGACTAGAACTTAATACCGTCAACAGAACGGCAAGTGTTTTGAGTATTATATTCTTCTTGCTCGTCTTCCAATGGAGGAAAATCATCAATGTTAAAGAGATTACAGTCTTTAGTTGATGGTGTTGTTATTGCTTTAAGATAAATTAACAGTTCACCGGTTGGTTTGATTTCAATTAACTCACAACCTTGCTTTTTAGCCTCTCGTAAAGCCCGAGCAATGGCTGGCTGTGTTATAGTAGGGTGGCGATGAGCCATGTTGAATTTCCTTAATTTTGAGTGCACTT